>NZ_JAFEXF010000014.1 GCF_016905445.1 Streptomyces sp. G44 | reverse complement strand
TGTGCGCGAGGAGTTGAGCAGCCAGACCAGGGTGAGGGCGAGGAAGGGCATGAAGGCCGCGCCCAGGACGCCGTAGATGATGATGAGGCGGAACGGCTGGCCCTGGAAGAGCAGGATCATCGGCGGGGACAGCGTCCCCCACAGGGGCCGGCGGGGCCGGGCCGCCCTGCGGGGGACGCGGCGCGAACCGCACCGGCAGCTCCACCAGGTGGCGCGAGAGGATCGACGACGTCCAGCGCAACTCCCGCTCTTCCACGTCGAGTTCGACGTCCGGCAGCCGCATGAGCAGCGCGTCGACACCGGTGTCGGCGATGGCGCGGCCGATGTCCTGCCCCGGACACTCGTGGGGCCCGCCGCTGAACGCGAGGTGCGAGCGGTTGCCCCGCATGTTGGCGGCGAGGTCGGGGCGCACGACGGGATCGACGTTGCCCGGCGCGATGCCGAGGATCAGGCCGTCGCCCGCGCGGATGCGCTGACCGCCGAGCTCGGTGTCCTGCTTGGCGAAGTAGCCGACCATGGCGGTGAACGGCGGCTCGTCCCACAGCGACTGCTCGACCGCCTCGGGGACCGTCATCTGGCCGCCGTTGAGCTGCGCGCGGAAGCGGGGATCGGTCAGGACCGTCCGCAGCACGTTCGCGATGAGGTTGGCGGTGGCCTCGTAGGCGGCGATGAGCACCAGGCGCAGATGCGCGCCGACCTCCTCGTCGGTGAGCCGCGCCGGGTGCGCGATGAGGTTGGTGGTGAAGTCCTCCTCGGGCTGGACCCGGCGCCGCGCCACGAGGGCCATCAGGACCTCCATGATGTACGCGTTGCTGGCGATGGCCGTGTCGGTGCCCTTGATCATGTCGCGGGCCGACTGCACCATGCGCTCGTTGTACTCCTCGGGCATGCCGAGCACGTGGCACATCACCATCATCGGCAGGTGCTCGGCGAACTGACTGACGAGATCGGCCGTGCCGCGTTCGCAGATGTCGTTGATCAGCTGGTTCGTGTAGCGGTTGATGTAGCGGCGGATGCCACGGTGGTCGATGGTCGACATGGCGCCGGTGACCGCCCCGCGCAGCCGCTGGTGCTCGTCGCCCTCGACGAAGCTGCACATGGGCTGCCAGCTGAAGACGGGCGCGAGGGGGTGGTTCGGCCCGGCGCTGCCGTCGAGCACCGCCCGCCAGATGCGCGAGTCCCGGGTGAACTGGGAGGGCGTGCGGACCATGTGGAGGTTCTCGCTGTGTCCGAGCACGGCCCAGATCGGCACGTCGTTGTGGAGCAGCGCGGGGGCGACCTGGCCGTGCTCGGCGCGCAGCTTCTCGTACAGACCGGGCAGGTCGGTGTCCGCCTCGGGGCCGTAGAGGCGGCGCAGTCCGCCGGGGCCGAGGCCGTGGGCGGGACAGCCGGGGGGCGGCGCGGCGGGGTCGTCGGTGCCGGGCCAGGAGGGGGAGGGGGTCGTCACGGTCGTCGCTCCGGGTTGACGGAAGGGGTTCCGGGGGCAGGCGTCGCGGGGGCCGGGGTGTCGGGCGGGCGGGCCGGGCGGGCAAGCCGTCGCGCGGGTCAGACGCGGGCCATGGTCAGGGAGTGGAGGTAGCGCATCAGGGTCATCAGGACGTCCCGGCTGGACTCCCTGCGGCGGGCGTCGCAGGCCATGATCGGCACTCCGGTGTCCAGGTCCAGGGCCCTGCGCAGCGTCTCGACCGGATGGTGCGGCGCGTCCGGGAAGTCGTTGACCGCGACGACGAACGGCACGCCCCGCTCCTCCAGCCGCCCGATCACGTCGAAGCTGACCTCCAGGCGGCGGGTGTCGATGAGCACGACCGCGCCGAGCGCCCCTTCGAAGAGCCCGTTCCACAGGAACCAGAAGCGCTCCTGGCCGGGGGTGCCGAAGAGGTAGAGCACCAGTTCCTCGGAGATGCTGATGCGGCCGAAGTCCATGGCCACGGTGGTGGCCGTCTTGGACTCCGATCCGTAGTTGTCGTCGACGCCGATGCCCGCCTCGGTCATCGTCTCCTCGGTCGTCAGCGGGCGGATCTCGCTGACCGAGCCGACCATCGTGGTCTTGCCGACACCGAACCCGCCGACGATGACGATCTTCACGGCGGCCGTGGCCGTGTGCGGCAGGACGTCCTCGCTGCGGGGGCCGATGATCGTTCCGATGCTTTCAGAGTTTCTGGAGTCCATGCATCACCGCTTCGAGAAGGGATCGGTCGGGGAGCGCGGAGCGGACGATGGGGGCCCGTGCCTGGACGAGTCCGGCCGCGAGCAGCTCGGTCAGGACCACGGTCACCACACTGAACGGGAGCGCCAGATACGCGGAGATCTCCGCGACGGAGAGCGGCGTCCCGCACAGCCGCAGCACCGCCGCGTGCTCCGGCTGCGCCGTGGGCGACGCCGCCCCGTCGGCCACGATCAGCGTGACGAGGTCGAGGGGCGCCCGCTCGGAGTCCTCGCCCGTCAGGATGTACAGCCGCTCGGGGTTGTCGGGGCTGCGCCGCTCGCGCTGCGGGGGCGCGTCGGGGTCGGCGGCGTCCCGGGCGGGTGCGTCCCGCCGGGGCGGCGGGTCCCCGTTCGAAGGGCCGGACAACGGGCCTTGCGGAGGAGTCATACGGCCTGCCCGTCACGCCGGGGCGGGCTCGTCAGATGCGCTCCGATGCGTACGACGAGGTCGCGCATCCGGGCGGCGACGAGGCCCGCGTCGACGGTCACGTCGGCGAGCACCGCCAGATAGGCACCGGTGCCGGCGGCCATCATGTAGAAGTAGCCGCCGTCGATCTCGATGATCACCATCTTCATGCCGCCGTCGCTGTGCGGGATCTCCGTGGCCACGGCGGAGGCGAGGCTCTGCAACCCGGCGCAGGCCGCGGCGATGCGGTCGGCGGCGTCCGGGTCGCCGCCGTAGCGGGCGATGCGCAGTCCGTCGGCGGAGAGCACCACGATCTGCCGCGTCTGCGGCACCCCGTCGGCGAGTTCCTTCAGCATCCAGTCGAAATTGGCGCGCTGCTCGATCACTGCCAGCCCCCCTGGTCGGCGTTGCCGTGGTGGTTCTTGGTGGTTCCCTGCGGAGGGGTGGTTCCCTGCGGTGCCGAAGGAGCGGCGTCGTCGGTGCCGTCGCCCTTGACGCCCTTCATGAACGCCTCGACCCACAGACCCGGTTCGGTCTGCTCCTTCTTGGGCGGCGGGGGCGGTGCGGTCGCGGCGGCGTGGGCCTCGGCGATCCGCTGGGCCTCGGCCTCCCGGGCGTACCGCTCCTTGAGGGACATCGTGACGCGGCTGCGGCGCTGCGGCAGACCGTTCTCGGTCCACTCGGTGACCTCGGGGACGTCGTCCGCCATGACCGCGTCGCGCTGGGAGCGCAGCGGCGGGCCCGCGGTGACGACACGGGGCTTCTTGCGGCGGATGTTGCGGGCGGGCTCCTCGATGAGCCGTCCGCTGTTGTCCACGCGGGGCACGGCGGAGGCGCCGATGCCGTGGGCGAGGCCGGGGGCCGGACCGGTGGTCATCATGTCGCGCGGCACGATGAGCACCGCGCGGACGCCGCCGTACGCGGACTGCCGCAGGGCGACCTGCATGTTGTACATCTGCGCGAGGCGGCCGACGACGGCCATGCCGAGCCGCGGCGTGTCCCCCAGTTCGTTCAGGTCGACGCCGATCCGGGCCTGCGCCAGCAGGCGCTCGGCACGGATCCGGGCCTCCTCGCTGAGGCTGACGCCGCCGTCCTCGATCTCGATGGCGATGCCGGTCTGCACCTCGATGGCGGTGACGTGCACCTTGGTCTGCGGCGGCGAGTAGCGGGTGGCGTTGTCGAGGAGCTCGGCGCAGGCGTGGATGAGCGGCTCGACGGAGGTGCCCTTGATCGCGACGTCGGCGATCGAGTGCAGGGAGACGCGCGGGTAGTCGAGGATCCGGGACATCGCGCCGCGCAACACGCTGAACAGCGGTACGGGGTTGGGCCACTGACGGCCCGGCCGGGCGCCGCCGAGGACCGTGATGGAGTCGGCGAGGCGGCCGATCAGCGCGGTGCCGTGGTCGATGCGCAGGAGGTCGTCGAAGACCTCGGGGTTGCGGCCGTGGAACTCCTCCATCTCCCGCAGCTCCGCGGCCTGCTGGTGGACGATCGACTGGACGCGCCGGGCGATGTTGACGAAGGCGCGCTGCGCGGAGTCGCGCCTGGCTTCCTCGTCGTCCAGGATCTCCAGGATCGACCGGAGCAGTACGCGCTGGTTGTGGGGCAGATCGCGGTACGCCTCGCTCTTGTCGACGACGTTGCGGATCACCTCCATGGGCGGTTCGCCCTGCCGCAGCCGGTACAGCGCGTCGGGCAGGATCTCGTCGCCCAGCCGGATCGTCTCGTTGTCGTGGGCCGCGACGCGCCCTTCGAGGTAGGCGAGCCGCTGTGCGTACTGTGCGCGCTGGCCCCGGATGGTCCGGCCGCGCCGCACCGCTTCGGCGCCGACCACGATGACCATGAGCGTCGCGACGGCGCCGCACCAGGCGACCGCGGGCCGGGCCGGCTCCGTCACCGTCGCGACCGCGGCCCCGGTCGCCGCGGCCATGAGCATGGCGGGCAGCAACAGCACGCGCGTGTAAGGGACTTCTCGGCCACCGGGAGGCGATTGAACACTCACCATGTATGCCCTCTGAACAGTCGTCTTGGGGAACTCGGGGAAGGGGGAGCGGAAACGAACTATCGGAAGATTTGCGAACAAGCGCGCGAATTCCGTCGCAACTCACTGCAACTCGCCGCGCTCCGGGCGAGCTTAGTCCGCCGCAAACATCGCCGAGTCATATTCGGCAACCCCCTGCACGGGCCCGGCCGACAGGAATACACTCGCCCCATTTGCACGCCCGGCGATCATTCGAACACGTGGAGTGACGGCCTCGAACGCCAGGCGGCGCCGGCAACTCCGTCCGGTTGCGGGCGAGTTGCCCGAAGGTGACCATGCGGCCGGCCCAGGGCCGAGGCCGCGGCTTTCCGTGCTGCTCCACATACCGGGCCGGCCGGACACCGACCGGTCCCCCGGCCTCGGATCGTGTCGAACTCCGCGATCTCGGGGAGCTGTCCCGCGTCAAGGCGACGGTGCGCGGCCGTCCGCCGGATGAGCACCCACCGCCCTCGATCGCCGCGATCGGGAAGTGGGCCACGAGCGTGGATGATGGACGGACGGGCTCGCTTACGGCGCGTCCTGCACACGACCGTGACGGGCGGCGGCACGGACGAGAGCGGGGAGCAGCGGAAGCGGGGGAAGGGGCCGGGGGCGGCACGCGGCAGAAGGCACGGAACCCGGCGGGTCGGTGCCGGCCGGGCTTCGACGGCGAGGCGTGAGAGGTCGGGGCGGGGGCGTTCGCCGCTGCCGGGCACCGCGTCGCCGTACCCGGGGGCGCGCGCGCCGTCGGCGGCGGCGCCGGCCGGCGGTGCGGGGCGCACCACCGGCCGGGGCGCGTCAGCCCACCGAGCTGTACGCCACCACGCCGCGCAGCAGCTGGTCGACCGCCTTGCGGGCGTTCTTCGCGACCGTGCTGCCCTCGCGGGGGGCCGCCGCCGCGATCTGGCCGAGGACGTCGATGACCTGCTTGCACCAGCGCACGAAGTCACCGGCCGGCATCTCCGCCTCGCGGAGCACCTCGTCCAGACCCTTGCCGCCGGCCCACATGTACGCCGCCCAGGCGAAGCCGAGGTCGGGCTCCCGCTGGCCGACACCCTCGGCCTGGTTGATCCTGAACTCCTCCTCCAGGGCGTCCAGACGGCCCCAGATCCGCACCATCTCGCCGAGCGCCGCCTTCGCGGCACCGGACGGCAGCTTCGGGGCGAGCGCGTCGTCACCGACCCGCGCCTCGAACACCAACGCCGATACACAGGCGGCCAGTTCACCCGGGGCGAGGCCCTCCCAGACCCCGGCGCGCAGGCACTCGCTGGCCAGCAGATCCAGCTCGCCGTAGAGCCGGGCGAGCCGCTTGCCGTGCTCGGTGACCTCATTGCCCCGCAAGTAGTCCAGCTCGGTCAGGAGCGCGACGATGCGGTCGAAGGTGCGGGCGATGGTGTTCGTACGCCCCTCGATGCGGCGCTCCAGCTGGGCCGTGTCGCGCTTGAGGCGGTCGTAGCGCTCGGCCCAGCGGGCGTGGTCCTCGCGCTCGTCGCAGCCGTGGCACGGGTGGGCGCGCAGATCCGCGCGCAGCCGGGCGATCTCCTGGTCGTCGGCCGCCGCCGCACGCCCCTTGCGGTGCCGCTCCGGCACGATGTGCCCGGCCTTGGTGCGCAGCGCGGACGCCAGGTCGCGGCGGGACTGCGGCGAGCGGGCGTTGAAGGACTTCGGGACGCGCATCCGCTCCAGGGCCTCGACCGGCACCGGGAAGTCCATCGACGCGAGCCGCTTGACCTGCCGCTCGGCGGTCAGCACCAGGGGCCGCGGGCCGTCCACGTGGTCGAAGCCGCGGTGGCCGTTGGCCCGCCCGGCGGGCAGCCCCGGGTCGAGGACGAGCGCGAGGCCCGCGTACTTGCCGGTGGGCACGTGGATGACGTCGCCCGGCTTCAGCTTCTCCAGGGAGGCAGCGGCGGCGGCCCTGCGCTGGGCCGCGCCCTGCTTGGCGAGCTCGGTCTCGCGGTCCTTGAGCCTGCGGCGCAGCCGGGCATACTCCTCGAAGTCGCCCAGGTGGCAGGTCATGGAGGCTTTGTAGCCCTCCAGGCCCTCCTCGTTCTTCTGCACCTGCCGGGAGATCCCGACGACCGACTTGTCGGCCTGGAACTGCGCGAAGGACGTTTCGAGCAGTTCGCGCGAGCGGTGCCGCCCGAACTGCTCGACGAGGTTCACCGCCATGTTGTACGACGGCTTGAAGCTGGAGCGCAGCGGGTACGTGCGCGTGCCCGCCAGCCCGGCCAGGTGCTCGGGGCTCATGGCGCGCTGCCAGAGCACCACCGCGTGGCCCTCGACGTCGATGCCGCGCCGGCCCGCGCGGCCGGTCAGCTGGGTGTACTCACCGGGGGTGATGTCGGCGTGCTGCTCGCCGTTCCACTTGACGAGCTTCTCCAGCACCACGCTGCGCGCGGGCATGTTGATGCCGAGGGCGAGGGTCTCGGTGGCGAAGACGGCCTTGACGAGGCCGCGTACGAACAGCTCCTCGACGACTTCCTTGAAGGTGGGCAGCATGCCCGCGTGGTGCGCGGCGATGCCGCGCTCAAGGCCTTCCAGCCATTCGTAGTAGCCGAGGACGTGCAGGTCCTCGTCCGGGATCGAGCTGGTCCGCTCCTCGACGAGCTCGCGGACCTTCATCCGGGCCTCGTCGTCGTTGAGCCGGAGGCCCGCGTACAGGCACTGCTGGACGGCCGCCTCGCAGCCGGCGCGGCTGAAGATGAACGTGATGGCGGGCAGCAGGCCTTCCGCGTCGAGCCGCTCGATGACCTCGGGACGCCCCGGCGTCCAGATCCGGGACCGCTGGCGCCGCTCGCGCTCGCGGTCGGCCTCGCGGACCATCTTGCCCTTGCGGCGCTCGCGCGGGTTGTACGAGCGGCTGGCCTCCATGCGCGCCATGCGGGTGAGGTCGGGGTTGACCGCCTTCTTGTGGCCCTCGCCCTCCTCGAAGAGGTCGTACATCCGGCGCCCGGCGAGCACGTGCTGGAAGAGCGGCACGGGCCGGTGCTCGGAGACGATCACCTCGGTGTCCCCGCGGACCGTGTCGAGCCAGTCGCCGAACTCCTCGGCGTTCGACACCGTCGCCGAGAGGGAGACCAGCGTGACCGACTCCTGGAGGTGGATGATCACTTCCTCCCAGACGGCGCCGCGGAAGCGGTCGGAGAGGTAGTGCACCTCGTCCATGACCACATAGCCGAGGTTCAGCAGCGACTGCGAGCCCGAGTACAGCATGTTCCGCAGGACCTCGGTGGTCATCACGACCACCGGGGCGTCGCTGTTGACGCTGTTGTCGCCGGTGAGGAGGCCGACCTTGTCCGCGCCGTACCGCTTGGCGAGGTCGGTGTACTTCTGGTTGGAGAGCGCCTTGATGGGCGTGGTGTAGAAGCACTTCTTGCCCTGGCGCAGGGCGAGGTGCACGGCGAACTCGCCGACGATCGTCTTGCCCGAGCCCGTGGGGGCGGCGACGAGCACGCCCTTGCCCGCCTCCAGCGCCTGGCAGGCCTCGATCTGGAAGGGGTCGAGGCCGAAGTCGTACATCTCGCGGAAGGAGGCGAGTGCGGTGGCCTGCTCGACAGCGCGCTTGCGCGCCGCCGCGTACCGCTCGGCCGGTGAGAGGTCCTCTGTCATCGTGCTTTCGAGACTACCGGGCACCACTGACAACGGACGATCATTATCCGGAAGGCCGGCGGGGGCGCTCAGGGGGCCAGGACCCGCACGGCCCCCGGCACGCACTCGGCGGTCAGCGGCAGCGCGCCCAGCGGCTCCCCGTCCGCGTATCCCGTGATGGCGGGCGCCACCAGCTCGACCGTGGCGGCCCTATGGACGGTGACCGCGGGGTGGTCGAGGTGCGTTCCCCGGTAGACCCGCGGGAAGACCGTGAGCAGCGTCGTACGGCTGCACGCCCCGACCACGGTGATGTCGAAGAGCCCGTCGTCCGGTTCGGCCCCGGCGCAGATCCGCATGCCGCCGCCGTACGAGGAGCCGTTGCCGACGGCGACCAGTGTGGCCTCGACCTCGTGGACGTGGCCGCCGTCCAGCGTGATCCGGTACGGGACGGGCTTGAAGGCCGCCAGCTCGGCGGCCATCGCCAGGTCGTACTTGAAGCGGCCCGTGGGCCACCGCATCCGGTTGCCCCGGTCATTGACCCGCGAGTCGAACCCGGAGGCGAGCACGGTCCCGAACCAGGTGCCGTCCACCCTGCCGAGGTCGATGGAGCGGGTGCGGGTCTGCTTGAGTGCCTCGGCGACGAGCCGCGCCGCGGCGCCCGGCTCGCGCACCGGCAGGCGGAGGGCCCGCGCGAAGTCGTTGCCAGTGCCCACGGCGATCACCCCGAGCGGGGTGCGCGTCCCGGCGACGGTCTGGAGGGCGAGGCTCACCATGCCGTCACCGCCGACGGCTATCAGTGCCGCCGTACCGCCCTCGACGGCCTCGCGGGCCCGCCGCAGCGCGTCGGGGGCGTTCTCACCGATGACCGTCCGCACGGAGAAACCACGGTCCCGCAACGCGGAAGCGGCCGGCTGCGCCGCGTGGGCGCCCCGGCCGCGGCCCGCGGTGGGGTTGACGAAGAGGGTGATCTCGCTTGTCACGGCGGGGACCCTACAAGGTCAGGTCACGTCACGTCGTCGAAACCGTTGACGCGGTGGTCGGCCCGGCCGGTGCCCGCCTGCTCGGGCAGTGCCTTGGCCGAGGAGACGGGCTCGATCCCGCCGATGGCCTCGGGGGTGAGGTCGATCGCGGAGGCCTCGTCGTCGTCGAGCTCGGCGTCCGGGTCGTTGCGGCGGCGGCGCCCGTCGTTCAGGAGGGAGATGCCGACGGCCATGAAGTAGAGGACGACGATCGGTCCCGCGAGCGCGATCATGCCGACCGGGTCGGTGGTCGGGGTCGCCACGGCGCCGAAGATGAAGACGCCCATGACGACGCCGCGCCACCAGGTCGCCATGCGGCGGCCGGTGACCATGCCCGTCATGTTGAGCATCACCAGGAGCAGCGGCAGCTCGAACGAGATGCCGAAGATGAGGACCATCCGGACGGTGAAGTCGAGGATCGTGTCCATCGGGAGGAGGTTCTCGGCCCCGTCCGGCGTGATGCCGAGCAGGACGCGCATGCTGACCGGGAGGATCGTGTACGCCAGCCAGGCGCCTCCGAAGAAGAGCGGCACGGCGGCGGCGACGAACCAGTAGGTGTACTTCCGCTCGTGCTTGTGCAGGCCGGGGGCGACGAACGCCCACAGCTGGTAGAGCCAGACCGGGCTGGACACGATGATGCCGACCATGAGGCTGACCTTCACCGTGGTGGTGAAGGGCGACAGCAGGTCGTTGAACGTCACCTTCGCGCAGTGACCGCCGGTCACCTTCATGCCGGGCTCGCAGCGCGGCACGGGATCAGCCAGGAACTCCATCAGGTCCTGGCTGTAGAAAGCCGCCACGACCGACACGACCGTGATGGCGAGGAGCCCCTTGGCGAGCCGGTTGCGGAGCTCGCGAAGGTGCTCCGCGAGGGGCATCCGTCCCTCGGGGTCCTTCTCCTTCTTGCGGGCAGACTTGAGCAACCCACGTCCTCATCTCGTGCGGCAGGCCGGCCGTCGCCGGCCTTGGATCAGCGCTTCGTCGTGTCGGTCGGCTCGGTGACCGGGCGCGAGCTGGTCACGTCGCCGGGGGCCGCCTGGATCGTGCGCTGCGGGACGACCGGGTCGCTCGGCGGGTCGGCCGGAGCGGCGGCGTCGTCCTTGCTCTCGGACTTCATCGCCTTGGCCTCGCTCTTGAGGATGCGGGCCGACTTGCCGAGGGAGCGCGCCATGTCGGGCAGCTTCTTGGCACCGAACAGCAGGACGATGACGACGAGGATGAGAATGATCTCGGTGGGGCCGAGCCTACCCATAGCTGTTTACCTTCTTCACCGAGGCGACAGGAGTCTGGTTGCTAGGCAGACCGGACATACATCCGATCTCCGCTGTCAGCGATCGTAACCCCCCGGGGTAAACGCCCGGCAATCCCCGCGCGTACTCCGAGTGCGGCCCCCCGCCTCGATACGGGCCGCGATCTCAGCGTACCCGCCGGTCTCGGCCGGTCGACAGGTCGCGGACGCTAGAGAGTCTCTCGTCCCGCACGGGCCACTGTGGCCGCCGCCTTCTCCAGGTCCTCGGCCGCCCGGTTGATCTGCCGTGTCGTCTCCGACACCTGACGTGCGAGGCGTTGTGCCTCCACGAAGACCTTGACCGCCATCACGCCGAGGACGGCGAGGCCCAGAAAGCCCGCCGCGATCGCGAGCATCGCCCAGAACATGCGCCGAGCCTAGACGGTCGAGTGCAGCCGCAGGGTCCGCACCCCGCCGCCGGTGAGGAGTTCGACGATGCGCTCGCCCGCGGGCTTGCGCACCGCGGCCCCGCACTCGGGGCAGGTGAAGGAGTAGAAGGTCGTGCGGCGGCTGGCGCCCATCACCAGGCGCAGCGCTCCGGCGGAGAGTTCGAAGCGGGCGCGGCATTCGGTGCAGGCGGCCGTGAAGAGGACGGGCGCGGGCCGCTGCGCCGGCACTCCCGGCAGTCCGGACATGATGATCGGTGCGCTCAACGCCCTTGCTCCTGCCGGTCGTGGTCGCTGTCGGGGTCGTGGGCCTGGCCGCTGTCCTGGGGGCTGTCCTGGCCGTAGGCCGCGAGGGCCTCGCGGGCCGCCCGCCGGGCGCTGTCGGCGAGCTGGGCCGGCGAGACGATCCGGCCGTCCCTGCCGAGCCGCAACGCGAGACGGCGCAGCGAGGCGGGTTCCGGGGTGCGCAGGGTGATCCGCAGGCCGCCGTCCGGCAGCTCCTCCGCGCTGTCGTGGGGGTAGTACTCGGCGACCCAGCGACCGCCGGGGCCGACCTCGACGACGACCTCGGGGTCCTCGGCGGCGGGCTGCACGAGCCCTTCGGAGAGGTCACGCATCTCGACCTCGGGCGGCGCGGACGGCTCGTCGAGGATCTTGATCTCGGCGACGCGGTCCAGGCGGAAGGTGCGGCGCGCCTCGGAGCGGCGGCACCACGCCTCTACGTACGTGTGTCCGACGCTCACCAGGCGGATCGGGTCGATCTCGCGCTCGGTGACCTCGTCGCGGGCGGGCGAGTAGTAGCGGATCCAGAGCCTGCGGCGCTCGGAGATGGCCCGGTCGACGTCGGCGAAGACGCCGCCCTCGGACTCGAAGGTCACCGAAAGCCGGGAGCTGGCGCCCGCCGCCTCGCCGGCCGCGGTCTCCAGCTTCGCGGTGGCGCGCAGCAGGGCGAGCCGGTCGCTCTCGCGCAGGCCGGGCAGGGTGGCCACCGCGCGGGCGGCCACCAGGAGCGCCGTCGCCTCGTCGGCGGCGAGCCGCAGCGGGGCCGCCACGTCGTCGGGGTTGTGCCACCAGATGCGGTCGCCGTCGGTGTCGATGTCGAGCAGGTCGCCGCCGCGGAAGCTGGTCCCGCACATGGGCAGCACGTCGAGGTCGGAGATCAGCTCGTCCGGGGTGATGCCGAAGGCGCGGGCGACGTCGCCGACGTGGGCGCCGGGGCGCTCGCGCAGATAGGTCACCAGCGACAGCATCCGCCGCGTCTGGTCGATGGCGTTCGAGGCCATGCTCTTCCGTCCCCCTCAGCCCTTGGCCACGGCGCGCAGCCGGTCCACGACGTCAGCCCGCAGCTCGGCGGGCTCCAGGACCACCACGTCGGGCCCGAACTCCACCAGCCAGGCGTCGAGACCGTGGCCGTACGGGATCTCCAACTCGTCCCAGCCCTCGCCCAGTTCCCGCACCGAGGCGGCCTTGGCGCGCAGCGGGTAGCCCGCCCCCGAGCGCAGCCTGATCCGGGCCGTGCGGTCGGCGCTCTCCCCCGCCCAGCTCGCGACGGTCTCGCGGACCGTGACGACGTCCGGGACGTCGGCGGTGTACTTGCCCGCGCGGGCGCGCACCTTGCCGGTGATCCGCGAGAGGCGGAAGACGCGCTCGGCGCCCCGGTCGCGGTCCCAGCCCGCGAGGTACCAGTGGCCGCGCCAGCACTCGAGCGCCCAGGGCTCGACGTGGCGCTGCTCGGGGCGGGCGGCGGTGGCCTTGCGGTAGTCGAAGACGACGGGGCGGCGGTCGCGGCAGGCGAGCATCAGCGGCTCGAAGGCCGCCTCGTGCGCGGGGATGCGGGGCTCCAGGGCGCTGTGCGACCCGTACACATCGGCGTCCTCGGGCAGGCCGGCGGCGCGCAGCTTCTGAAGGGCGCCGCTGGCGGCTCCGGCGAGGCGGGCCTGCTGCCAGACCTTGGCGGCGAGGCCGAGGGCGGCGGCCTCCTCGGCGTCGATGGTGATGGGCGGCAGGCGGTTGCTGTCGCGCCGGGCGAGGTAGCCGACCTCGCCGTCGAGGTTCTCGACGGTCTCGATGACCAGGCCCAGCTCGCGCAGGTCGTCCTTGTCGCGCTCGAACATCCGGTTGAAGGAGTCATCCGATCCCGCTTCCAGGTAGGCCTCGATGGACTCGCGCAGCTCCCGCTTGCTGAGCGGCCGCCGGGTCCCGAGCAGGCACAACGCAAGATTCATGAGCCGCTCGGCCTTGGCAATGGCCATCGACGCCCTTTCTCGGCCTTTACACATGGTGCTTCCGACCGATGACCGTACCGCCCCGGGGTGTCCGGGCAAAAGCCGGGGATCAAGGGGACACGCCGAGCGCGATTCCGTCGAGGGCGGCGGCGGGAGGCGAGAGGGCCCATGCCGGACAGGCATGGGCCCTCTGCGAAAGGATCAGGTCGACGACGTGCTCAGACGGCGACCAGGTCGCAGACGAAGATCAGCGTCTCGCCGGGGGCGATGCGGCCGCCACCGGCGCCGCTGTCGCCGTACGCGAGGCGGGCCGGGATGATCAGCTCGCGGCGGCCACCGACCTTCATGCCCTGCACGCCCTGGTCCCAGCCGGCGATGACCTGGCCGGCGCCGAGCTCGAACTGCAGCGGCGTGCCGCGGTTCCAGCTGGCGTCGAACTCCTCGCCCGTGCTGAAGGCCACGCCCACGTAGTGGACCTTGACGCGGTCGCCCGCCTTGGCGACCGGGCCGTCGCCCTCCCAGATGTCCCTGATCTTCAGCTCGGCCGGCGGCTCGCCACCCGGGAAGTCGACCTCGGGCTTGTCAATGCTCACAACATGCTCCTGCTTGGTACGGAAAGTCAGCGCGGACAGTCTTACATCCCCGAAGGGGTCATGCCTTCGCGAGGATGTCCACGCAGAAGACCAGCGTGGAGTCCTTCTTGATGGAGCTGTTCTGCGGCGGCTGGTCGCCGTAGCCCAGCTCCGGCGGGATGACGATGAGGACGCGGCTGCCGACCTTCTTGCCCGTCAGGCCCTGCGCCCAGCCCTTGACGACCTGCGCCAGCTGGAACTGGGCGAGCCGGCCGCTCTTGTACGAGGAGTCGAACTCCTTGCCGTCCACCCAGAGCACGCCCTTGTACTGGCAGAGCACGCTGTCGGTTTCCTTGATCTTGTCGCCGTCGCCCTCCAGCACGTACGAGGAGACGAGCTTCTTCGGCGCGTCGGTCTTCGGCACGTCGATCGAGGGGGCCTTGCCGTCGGTGTTCGTGCCGATCTTGGGCAGGTCCTTGTTGGACTGCGCGACCTCCTGGCCCTTGACCGAGCTCTTGGCGTTGAAGCTGTTCACCAGGTCGACGACGAACACCAGCGTGTCGGAGCCCTTGATGCCCGCCTGCTTGTTGCCCTCCTCGCCATAGCCCATCTTCGGGGGGATGGCGAGCTCCACGCGGCTGTCGAGCTTCTTGCCGACGAGCGCCTGGTCCCAGCCCGGGATGACCTGGCCGACACCGATCGGGAAGACCGTGGGGTTGCCCCGGTCGTAGGAGTTGTCGAAGACCTTCGCCGTCGCCCAGATCTGGCCGAGGTAGTGGGCCTGGAGGTAGTCCCCCTTGGCCACCTCCTTGCCCTTGCCCTCGATCAGGGTCTTGACCGCGAGGTCGGGGGACGCCTTGCCGGGGCCCTTGGCGACGGTCGGCTTCTGGCCGAACTTCGTGCCCTTGGTGATCTCGGGCACCGGCCCGCTGACGATCTTCCCCGTCGGCGCGGCCGACGGGGAGTTGGTCGGACTGTCGCTGGGCTTGGACTTGGCCTTGTCGGCCTTGTCGTCACCGCAGCCTGCCAGCGTGAGCAGGCCGGCCGGGACGGCAAGAAGGAGTGAGCGTCGGCGCACGGTGGGGGCCTCGTATCGGTCGATCTTGTGGGTTGGCGTGCGCGCAACTCTACGGCGTGAGAAGGGCGCCGCACGAGGAACGTACGGCGCCCGCGTTGCGTTCCCACAACGCCGCTTGCCTCACACGGCCCTCACAAGAGGGCCTCACCGGGGCACCTTCCGGATGGGTCCCGTCCCGGACGGGTCACATCCCGGCGATGAGCTTCTCCACCCGGTCGTCCACCGACCGGAAGGGGTCCTTGCACAACACGGTGCGCTGCGCCTGGTCGTTCAGCTTGAGGTGCACCCAGTCGACCGTGAAATCACGGCGCTGCTCCTGGGCGCGCCGGATGAAGTCGCCGCGCAGCCGGGCCCGGGTGGTCTGCGGAGGCACCGACTTGCCTTCGAAGATCTTCAAGTCGTTGCAGATCCGGGCGGCTTGGCCCTTCTTCTCCAGGAGGTAGTACAGGCCTCGGCGGCGGTGGATGTCGTGGTAGGCGAGGTCTATCTGGGCGACCCGCGGATGCGACATGGTCATGTTGTTCTTGGCGCGGTACCGCTCGATGAGCTTGTACTTCATGACCCAGTCGATCTCGGTGCCGATGCGGTCGAGGTCCTCGGACTCGATCGCGTCCAGCGTGCGGCCCCACAGTTCGAGCACCTGCTCGACGGTGCCGGTGCGGATGCCGCGGCGGTCGACGAAGTCCACCGCCTTCTCGTAGTACTCGCGCTGCACCTCCAGGGCGGACGCCTCGCGGCCGCTGGCCAGGCGCACCTTGCGGCGGCCCGTGATGTCGTGGCTGACCTCGCGGATGGCCCGGATGGGGTTCTCCAGGGTGAGGTCGCGCATGACCGTGCCGGCCTCGATCATGCGCAGCACCAGGTCGGTGGCGCCGACCTTGAGGAGCATGGTCGTCTCGGACATGTTCGAGTCGCCGACGATGACGTGGAGCCTGCGGTAGCGCTCGGCGTCCGCGTGCGGTTCGTCGCGGGTGTTGATGATCGGCCGGGAGCGGGTGGTCGCGGACGAGACCCCTTCCCAGATGTGCTCGGCGCGCTGGCTGACGCAGTACACGGCGCCGCGCGGCGTCTGGAGCACCTTGCCGGCGCCGCACAGCAGTTGCCGGGTCACGAGGAACGGAATGAGGATGTCCGCGAGCCGGGAGAACTCTCCGTGCCGGGCCACCAGGTAGTTCTCGTGGCAGCCGTAGGAGTTTCCCGCCGAGTCGGTGTTGTTCTTGAAGAGATAGACGTCGCCCGCGATTCCCTCCTCGTGCAGGCGGCGTTCGGCGTCGACGAGCAGGCCTTCGAGAATGCGCTCCCCTGCTTTGTCGTGGGTGACCAGCTCGGTCACGTTGTCACATTCGGGTGTGGCGTATTCCGGATGTGACCCCACGTCAAGATAGAGGCGGGCGCCGTTCCGCAGAAAGACGTTGCTGCTGCGGCCCCATGACACAACACGGCGGAAGAGGTAGCGCGCCACCTCGTCAGGCGACAGGCGGCGCTGTCCCCTGAACGTGCACGTGACGCCGTACTCGTTCTCCAGCCCGAAAATGCGGCGGTCCATGACTGAACATTACGCCTGATGCCCGGCACTGAAACCGGGTTCGACGGCACCGTTTCGATCATTTTCCGATGAACCCGCAACGATCCCTGTTGCACGGGCCGGAACCAGTACCCGAGCGGTGGCCAGCAGAACCAGCAGCGCGGCCGCTCCCGCGAGCCCGGGAACGGCGAATCCGCCCCTGGTCCCGCCCCACTCGACGACGGGCCCCGCGGCGGCAGTTCCGAGCGAGGCCCCGACGGTGAACGTCGTCACGAGCCAGGAGAACGCCTCGGTGACGGTCCCGCGCGGGGCGTGCCGGTCGACGATGATGAAGGCGCAGGCCAGCGACGGCGCGAGGAAGACCCCCGCGAGAGCGGAGAGCGCGGTCATCGCGGGCGCGCCGGGCACCAGCGTCAAGGGCACGTAACAGACGGCGAGGAGGGCCACCAGGACGCTCAGGCGCCTCTCCGGTACGCCGGCCCACTGCCGCGCGCCGTAGACGGAGCCGCCGACCAGCGCGCCGAGACCGACCGCCGCCATCATCCAGCCGTACACCGCGTCGCCGCCGTGCCCGTCCGCGTACGACACGGCGGCCACGGTGATGGAACCGAGCGCCATGCCGATGAAGAGGAACGCGCCGAGCAGCGCGAGGAGCCCCGGCGACCGCAGGGCGCCGAGCCAGTGCGCCTCGCGGGGCGCCGAGCGCCACGCCCGCGAGGGCTCCGACACCACCACGGAGAGGGCGCCGAGCACACCCACGGCGTTCACGACGAGCAGCGCCGCCTGCTCCGACCACAGGGCCACGCAGCCCGTGACGAGCAGCGGTCCCACGGTGAACATGACCTCCTGGGCGATGGCGTCCATGGCGTACGCCGCGTGGACCTGCTCCTCCTTGCCGAGAACGCTCGGCCACAGGGCGCGCAGGCCGCCTTCCAGGGGCGGGGTGAACAGTCCCGCGGCGCCCACCGCGACATAGGCGAGGGCCAGCCGGTCGGGGCCGGTGAAGGCGAAGGCCGCCATGCCGAGCGCGGAGAGCAGGGCCGCGGGGAGCTGGACGCGCGGCTGGCCGTGCAGGTCGACGAGGCGTCCGAGCAGCGGCTGCCCGACGGCGTTGGCCACGCCGTACACCGCGGCGAGCGCCCCGGCCAGGCTGTAGGTGCCACCCTCGGCCCTGATGAACAGCACGATGGCGATCGCGGCCGTGGCGTTGGGCAGCCGGCCCACCAGCGTCCCGGCGAGCAGCCGTGTCGCGTGTCGCGTCCGGAGGATCTCCGCGTATCCCGCAGCCATGCCGACCTGCCCCTCCCCCACGCCCTCACGGCCGGGGTTTTACGTATAACTTCGAGCGTCATACGTACCATGAGCGCTGTACGCGGGTCCACCGCGCCTGCGTCCCGCGGGCACGACCAGGAGGTGACAGTGGCCGGGCCACAGCACGACACCGGGAGCTCCCGGCCCCCCACGAGCCGCGACGTCGGCCGCGCCGCCGGCGTCTCCCAGGCCACCGTCTCCCTCGTGCTCGGCGACAAATGGCGCGGCCGGGTAGCCGAACCGACCGCCGAGCGGGTGCGCGCCGCCGCCCGGCAGCTCGGCTACCGCCCGAACCTCGCCGCCCGGAACCTGCGCCTGGGCAGGACCAGGACGGCGCTGCTCGTCGTCCCCGCCCTCACCAACGAGTTCTTCGCGCACGTCCACACCGGGGCCGCCCGCGTCGCCGCCCGGCACGGCTTCGGCGTCCTCCTCTACCCCACCCCCGAGGGCACCGGCCCCGCCCGTGACCCCTTCGAGTCGGCGCGGGCCTCACTCGACGGCGTACTCGCCTCCTCCATGGCCTCGGACGCGCTGGCCACCATCCGCGGCGACGACCTGCCCCTGGTCATGCTCGACAGCGACCCGGCGCACAGCCTGGGCGCGGCCACCGTCAACCTCGACCTCGCGACCGGCATGCGCCA
The DNA here is from genome assembly GCF_016905445.1 of Streptomyces sp. G44. Taxonomy (GTDB): domain Bacteria; phylum Actinomycetota; class Actinomycetes; order Streptomycetales; family Streptomycetaceae; genus Streptomyces. Next base: position 51,480 of record NZ_JAFEXF010000014.1, on the reverse strand, counting down.
GGTGACAGAGCATCTGCTCGCGCTCGGGCACCGCCACTTCCTCCACCTCGCGGCGGCCGTCGACTCCTGGACCTTCGACGTACGCGCGGACGCCCTCGCCACGGCCCTGCGCGGCACGGACGCGGCCGTACGGCGCGTGGCGGCACCCCTGACCGTCGAGGCGGCCCGCACCGTCGCAGAGGCCGCCCTGGCCGCTCCGGGCCCCCGCCCCACCGCGGTCATCTGTGACGACGACTTCCTCGCCGCCGGCGTCTGCAAAGCGGCGCGGCGGCTCGGACTGCGCGTCCCCGAGGACCTCTCGGTGACCGGCTTCGACGACTTGACCCTCGCGACCGCCGTCGAGCCGGAGCTGACGACGGTACGGCTGCCCGCCGAGCACTTCGGCGAGCGCGGCATGGAATCCCTGGTCGCCGTCGTCGAGGGCCGCGCCCCCGACGCCACCCCGCTCCCCGTCGCACTGATCGTGCGCGGCTCGACGGGCCCCGCCCCCGGGCACGCATGAACGCGAACGCCCCGCGCCCCGGCCGGAGGGCCGGGGCGCGGGGCGCACACCGAGACGGACTGCCGCCGAGGACTACTCGACGTCGCCGCCGGACCGCGGCGCGGGCCCGGCGTCCTCATCCGTGTCACCGGCCGCGTCCGTCGCGCCGCCCTCGTCGAGCAGCCGCGACAGCTGACGGCCCACGATCCGCTTGAACTTGCGCTGCTGCGGACGCGTCCGGTCCAGCACCGCCACTTCGAGGCGCTCGGCCGGGATCTCCCGCTCGGTGCCGTTGGTGTCGCGGGAGAGCGCGCGCACGGCCAGCTTGAGCGCCTCCGCGAGCGTCATGCCGTCGTTGTGGTGCTGGTCGAGGTAGTTGCTGATCTGCTCGGCGTTGCCGCCGACGGCGAGCGAGCCGTGCTCGTCGACGATGGAACCGTCGTGCGGCAGGCGGTAGATCTGGTCGCCCTCGCGGGTCTCGCCGACCTCGGCGACCACCAGCTCGACCTCGTAGGGCTTCTCGGCCGCGCTGGAGAAGATCGTGCCCAGCGTCTGCGCGTACACATTCGCCAGGCCGCGCGCCGTCACGTCGTCGCGGTCGTAGGTGTACCCCCGCAGATCGGCGTAACGGACGCCGCCGATCCGGAGGTTCTCGTACTCGTTGTACTTGCCGGCGGCCGCGAAACCGATGCGGTCGTAGATCTCGCTGAACTTGTGCAGCGCACGGGACGGGTTCTCGCCGACGAACACGATGCCGTCGGCGTATTGCAGGACGACCAGACTGCGGCCGCGCGCGATGCCCTTGCGGGCGTACTCCGCCCGGTCGGCCATCTGCTGCTGGGGTGATACATAGAACGGCGTCGACACCGGATCCGTCCCTTTCTGTCAAAAAACTTCAGTCAGCGGCGAATTCGGAGCGATCAGAGCAGCGCGGCGCGCGGGCCGTCCGGCTGTTCCAGCCGCTTCTCCAGGATCGAGCGCGCGATGGCGGAGGACTCCTCGTCCGTCAGGCGCCGGAATCCCTCGTCGGAGATGACGGTGACGATGGGGTAGATCCGACGCGCCACGTCGGGGCCGCCCGTCGCCGAGTCGTCGTCGGCGGCGTCGTACAGCGCCTGGACGACGAGTGTCGTCGCCTGCTCCTCGGTCAGACCGTCGTGGTAGAGCTTCTTCATCGCACCCCGCGCGAAGACCGAGCCGGAGCCGGTCGCCGCGAACCCGTGCTCCTCGGAGCGGCCGCCCGTGACGTCGTACGAGAAGATGCGGCCCTTCTCGCGGTCCACGTCATAACCCGCGAAGAGCGGCACCACGGCGAGGCCCTGCATGGCCATGCCGAGGTTGCCGCGGATCATCGTGGAGAGACGGTTGGCCTTGCCCTCCAGGGAGAGTGTGGCGCCCTCCACCTTCTCGAAGTGCTCCAGCTCCAGCTGGAAGAGCTTCACCATCTCGACGGCGAGGCCGGCCGTGCCGGCGATGCCCACCGCGGAGTACTCGTCGGCGGGGAAGACCTTCTCGATGTCCCGCTGCGCGATGACGTTCCCCATCGTCGCCCGCCGGTCACCGGCGAGGACCACACCGCCCGGGAACGTCACGGCGACGATGGTGGTGCCGTGCGGAGCCTCGATGACGCCCTGTGTGGGCGGCAGTTGGCGGTTGCCCGGCAGGATCTCGGGCTGGTGCTCGGACAGGAAATCCATGAAGGACGACGAGCCAGGCGTCAGGAAGGCAGCTGGTAGACGCCCGGTGCTACGAGGATTGGCTTCCACGCGTTTCCTTCCACATATGCGGCCGCACGCCGTATGGCATCCGGCCGATCCTTGAACTGCCCCAGCGCCGCGTTGCAGCTGAAGCACAATACGCCTCGGACTTTACCCGTCTCGTGGCAGTGATCCACATGCTCCGCCGGAGCAGCCAGACAGATGCAGCACACACCATGCTGAGAAGCGATCAGCTTCTCCAACTCCACCGGCGTCAGGCCGTACTTGCGCTGGAAGTAACTGACCCGATTGCGCTCCGCCCGGCACTCCCTGCAATAGCTGGCCCAGCCATCGGACGAAGACTTGTTCCGCTCCCAAGCGGAATGCGGCTTCACTACGCAGCACTGGGGACAGCGCTTGTGCCCGCGCGGGACGGGCACTTTGACGCGCACCGCTCTCCCCTTGGCCTCCTGGCGCTGCCGGTAGTACTCGGCAGAGCACTCCCGGCAGTACGCCTGTAGACCGTCACGCATGGACTTGTTCCCCGCGAACGCGCTCCCCGGCAGAACCCGCCGACACCGCGAGCACTTCTTGCCCATCGCGTTCACAACCCTGAACTACTGTCCACCCTTCTGAACGAACGACCTCACGAAATCCTCGGCGTTCTCTTCCAAGACATCGTCGATTTCGTCCAGCACGGAGTCCACGTCGTCGCTCAGCTTCTCCTGGCGCTCCTTGAGGTCCTCCGAGGCCTGCGCGTCCTGCGCCTGCTCCTCGGTCTCCTCGGTGGAACGCGTCGCCTTCTGCTGTCCGCCGCCGGTGTCCTTGGTCGCCATCTACCTCACCCCGCTCGCTCGGTTAGACGTTCTTGATCAGACCCTACAAGCCGGGTCCGACATCGGCCCCGCACTTTCCACAACGTGCGGGACCCACCTCTGTGATTCCCCCGCCGGTGACCTTTCAGCCGCCGGAGAGCACCCGAACCAGTTCCTCTGCCGAGCGGCAGCGGTCCAGGAGCTCCTTGACGTGGTTCCGGGTGCCGCGCAGGGGCTCCAGGGTCGGCACCCGTTGCAGAGAGTCACGGCCGGGCAGGTCGAAGATGACCGAGTCCCACGAGGCCGCGGCCACGTCGTCCGCGTACTGCTCCAGGCAGCGCCCGCGGAAGTACGCGCGCGTGTCCTCCGGCGGCTTGGTGGTGGCCCGCTCCACGTCCGCCTCGTCCAGGAGCCGCTTCATCTTGCCGCGCGCCACCAGGCGGTTGTACAGGCCCTTCTCGGCCCGTACGTCGGCGTACTGGAGGTCGACGAGGTGCAGCCGCGCCGCGTCCCAGTCGAGGCCGTCGCGGCGGCGGTAGCCCTCCATGAGCTCCCGCTTCGCGACCCAGTCGAGCTCTCCGGAGAGGCTCATCGGATCGCTCTCCAGGCGGCCGAGCACGTCCTCCCAGCGGGCCAGGACGTCCTTGGTCTGCTCGTCGGCGTCGGAGCCGTAGCGCTCCTCGACGTACTTGCGGGCGAGCTCGAAGTACTCCATCTGGAGTTGTACGGCGGTCAGTGAGCGGCCGCTGCGGAGCGTGACGAGGTGCTGGAGCGTCGGGTCGTGGGAGACCTGGTGCAGGGTGCGCACCGGCTGGTCCACGGCGAGGTCCACCGCGATGAAGCCGTCCTCGATCATGGCGAGGACGAGCGAGGTGGTGCCCAGCTTGAGGTAGGTGGAGATCTCCGAGAGGTTCGCGTCGCCGATGATGACGTGCAGCCTGCGGTACTTCTCGGCGTCGGAGTGCGGCTCGTCCCGGGTGTTGATGATGGGCCGCTTCAGCGTCGTCTCCAGGCCCACCTCGACCTCGAAGTAGTCCGCGCGCTGGCTGAGCTGGAAGCCGTGCTCGTGGCCGTCCTGGCCGATGCCGACGCGCCCCGCGCCGGTGACGACCTGGCGGGAGACGAAGAAGGGCGTCAGGTGCCGCACGATGTCCGAGAAGGGGGTCTCCCGCTTCATCAGGTAGTTCTCGTGCGTGCCGTACGAGGCGCCCTTGTTGTCGGTGTTGTTCTTGTACAGGTGGATCGGCTGGGCGCCGGGGAGCTGGGCCGCCCGGTCCGCCGCCTCGGCCATGATCCGCTCGCCGGCCTTGTCCCACAGGACCGCGTCCAGGGGGTTGGTGATCTCCGGTGAGCTGTACTCGGGGTGCGCGTGGTCCACGTAGAGCCGCGCCCCGTTGGTCAGGATGACGTTGGCGAGACCGATGTCCTCGTCGGTCAGCTGGCTGGAGTCGGCGGCCTCGCGGGCGAGGTCGAAACCCCGCGCGTCCCGCAGCGGGTTCTCCTCCTCGAAGTCCCAGCGGGCGCGTCGCGCCCGGTGCATCGCCGCGGCGTAGGCGTTGACGATCTGGGACGAGGTGAGCATGGCATTGGCGTTGGGGTGGCCGGGGACGGAGATCCCGTACTCCGTCTCGATGCCCATTACTCGCCGTACGGTCATGCGGCCCTCCTTGCCCGGCGGCGCTCCCCTTCGGGAACGGCGCTCAAGTACCGCTGGTTCTCCGGTGCGTGTGCGGTGCCCGTCCCCGCACTGCGCGACTCGGCGGTATTGAAGAGCCTAGAACGCCTTTGCGCTGGTGGGGAGATCATTGTCTTCATTGAAAAGCAGACGGCTGCGGGTACCCGTGAAGGACACCCGCAGCCGTCCTGCGTTCTACAGGTACTGACCGGTGTTGGCCACCGTGTCGATGGAGCGGCCGGTGTCCGCGCCCTGCTTTCCGGTGACGAGCGTGCGGATGTACACGATCCGCTCGCCCTTCTTTCCGGAGATCCGGGCCCAGTCGTCCGGGTTGGTGGTGTTGGGCAGGTCCTCGTTCTCCTTGAACTCGTCGACGCAGGCCTGGAGGAGGTGGGCGACCCTGATGCCCTTCTGGTTCGCCTCGAGGAAGGCCTTGATCGCCATCTTCTTGGCCCGGCCCACGATGTTCTCGATCATGGCTCCGGAGTTGAAGTCCTTGAAGTACAGGACTTCCTTGTCGCCGTTGGCGTACGTCACCTCAAGGAAGCGGTTCTCCTCGGACTCCGCGTACATCTGCTCGACGACGGACTGGATCATGCCCTGCACGGTGGCGCGCCGGTCGGCGCCGTGCTCGGACAGGTCGTCGGCGTGCAGCGGGAGCCGCTCGGTGAGGTACTTGGCGAAGATGTCCTTCGCCGCCTCCGCGTCCGGGCGCTCGATCTTGATCTTGACGTCGAGCCGTCCGGGCCGCAGGATCGCGGGGTCGATCATGTCCTCGCGGTTGGAGGCGCCGATGACGATGACGTTCTCCAGCCCTTCCACGCCGTCGATCTCGGCCAGCAGCTGGGGGACGATGGTGTTCTCCACGTCCGAGCTGACACCGGATCCGCGGGTGCGGAAGAGGGATTCCATCTCGTCGAAGAAGACGATGACGGGGGTGCCCTCGCTCGCCTTCTCCCGGGCACGCTGGAAGACCAGGCGGATGTGGCGCTCGGTCTCGCCGACGTACTTGTTGAGGAGTTCGGGGCCCTTGATGTTGAGGAAGTAGCTCTTCCCCGCGGGCTGCCCGGTGACCTCGGCGACCTTCTTGGCAAGGGAGTTGGCGACGGCTTTGGCGATCAGCGTCTTGCCGCAGCCGGGGGGCCCGTACAGCAGCACACCCTTGGGCGGCCGCAGTTCGTGCTCCTTGAACAGGTCGGGATAGAGGTACGGAAGCTCGACGGCGTCCCTGATCATCTCGATCTGGCCGCCGAGGCCGCCGATCTTCTCGTAGCTGATGTCGGGGACTTCTTCGAGGACGAGCTCCTCGACCTCGCTCTTGGGAACGACCTCGTAGACGTAGCCGGAGCGGGGTTCGAGCAGGAGGGCGTCGCCGGCGCGGATGGTGACGTCGAGGAGGGGTTCGGCGAGCCGTACCACTCGTTCTTCGTCGGTGTGTCCGACCACCAGGGCTCGATCGCCGCCTTCAAGGATCTCCTTGAGGGTGACGATGTCGCCGACGCTCTCGTACTCCATGGCCTCGACCACGTTGAGCGCTTCGTTGAGCATGACTTCCTGGCCGCGCTTGAGCTCGTCGAGCTCGACGCTGGGGCTGACGTTCACCCGGAGCTTGCGGCCGCCGGTGAAGATGTCCGCCGTGCCGTCCTCGTTCGCCACGAGGAAGACTCCGAAGCCGGCCGGCGGCTGCGCGAGCCGGTCGACTTCCTCCTTGAGGGCCACGATCTGGTCGCGGGCCTCGCGGAGCGTGTTGGCGAGCCGCTCGTTCTGCGCGGACACGCCGGCCAGGTTGGTCTGCAGCTCGACGATCCGCTCTTCGAGAATCCTCGTATGCCGCGGAGAGTCGGCGAGCTTGCGTCGCAGGACGGCGATTTCCTGCTCGAGATAGGCAACCTGACCGGCAGGGTCCTCAGACCCTCGTCCCGGCCGGATGCCGCGGTTGTTTTCGTCGTCGTGGGCTGCCACGGTCCTCACCTCCTCCAAGGGGAGCTGGACGCTTCCAGACCCTACCTGGGTGGGTGTCGATTGAAACCCCTAGATCACAAAGACGAGGGGGTGTGTCCGATCTTCACCCTTGCGCTCTCCCTCACACCAGCTCATTACCCACCCAACAACATCGGAAAGCGGGCGGTTGTATCGTCGAAGCGTTCAACACCCGTCAGAGCTGGCCCGACTTACCCGAGGGTCGGGCCGCTCGACGCAGCGACCGGCAGGAGAGATGACCGTGCGGCACGACGCCGAGACCGGCAGTGAGGGCCATGATCTGCTGGAGGTCTGGATCGACCAGGACCTCTGCACCGGGGACGGCATCTGCGCGCAGTACGCGCCCGAGGTCTTCGAGCTGGACATCGACGGCCTGGCCTATGTGAAGAGCGGCGACGACGAGTTGCTCCAGTCCCCTGGGGCCACAACGCCCGTCCCCTTGCCACTTCTCCAGGATGTCGCCGACTCCGCGAAGGAGTGTCCGGGCGACTGCATCCACGTACGGCGCGTTTCGGACAGGGTCGAGGTCTACGGACCCGACGCGGCGTGAGCCGCCGGGCGGCGCCGCGTCAGACTCTGCGCGCCCCCGCGGGTGTCGTCCGTTCGAACGTGCCGCCCTTCCATTGCCACTTGGCCGCGTCCTTGCGGTCGGGGCAGCAGCGGGGCACGTCGAGCGAGGAGTAGCCGAGGAGGGTCGCGGTGACCGCGCCGTCACGCACGGCGAAGCCTTTCACGTTCAGCCGGTCCTCCGGGTCCACGAGGGTGGCCACCACGCGTGGCTCGCCCGTCGCGGGGCGGGTGATCACGTAGACCCCGTCGGGCGGGGTGCCCGACCCGGCCCGGCAGTGCACGACCGCCACCGTCTCGGCCCTGCCGTCCCCGTCGAGGTCGCCGGCGGCCTGCTGCTTCACGGCGGGCTTGACCGGTCCGCAGTCGAGGGGGAAGTCCACGGAGGCGGGGTCGGGCGCGGGGGCCGGTGCGGGTGCGCCCGCGGCGGCCCTGGTGTGTGTCTGGGGCCCTGCCTGGACGGCGGTCGCGGGGTCGGACTGCAAAAAGGCGGCGCCCGCGACGACGGCGGCGAGCGCGGCGGCGGTGGCCAGCCAGTGGACGGGGCGGGCGAGGGTGTGTGCCAGTGCCGGGACGGCGGGGTGCTGCACGAGGAAGTGTCTCCTGTGAGAGCTGTGCCGGTGGGGTGGCCAGCATCGTGCCATAGCTCACAGTGTGGTGGAACACCGGGGTCCGTGGGTACCCGTGGCTCTTTTTGTACGCGGCTTCGGTACGCGGCTTCGGTACGCGGCCGGTGCCCCGTCAACGAAACGGCGCCGCCGCCGAGTTCCCTGGTCGGTCAGGGAACTCGGCGGCGGCGCCTGCTCATTGGACGGGGTTCGCCGCGCGGGTCAGCGCGGGGTGCCGCCGTCGGCGTTCGGTCCGGAGTAGTCCTCGCCGTACGCGCCCTTGGCGGGGCGGCGGCGGCGCATGGGGGGCTCGACGCCGTCCGCGAGGCGGCGGGCGGTGAGCAGGAAGCCGGTGTGCCCGATCATGCGGTGGTCGGGGCGGACGGCCAGGCCCTCGATGTGCCAGTTGCGGATCATCGACTCCCAGGCGGTCGGCTCGTTGAAGCCGCCGATCTCGCGGATGGACTCGACGGTCCGGGCGAGCTGGGTGGTGGTCGCCACGTAGCAGCAGAGGATGCCGCCGGGGACGAGTGCCTTGGAGACGGCCTCCAGGCACTCCCAGGGGGCGAGCATGTCGAGGATGACGCGGTCGACCTCGGTGTCGCTGAGGTTGTCCTGGAGGTCGCCGACGGTGAGCTGCCAGGCGGGGTGGGGGCCGCCGAAGTAGCGCTCCACGTTCTGCCGGGCGATGTCGGCGAAGTCCTCGCGGCGCTCGTAGGAGTGCAGCATCCCCTGGTCGCCGATGGCGCGCAGCAGGAAGCTGCTGAGCGAGCCGGAGCCCACACCCGCCTCGACGACGCGGGCGCCGGGGAAGATGTCGGCGAAGGCCAGGATCTGCCCCGCGTCCTTGGGGTAGACCACGGCGGCGCCGCGGGGCATGGACAGGACGTAGTCGGGGAGCAGGGGGCGCAGCGCCAGGTAGGCGACGTTCCCCGTGGTACGGACAACACTGCCCTCGGGAGCGCCGATCAGCTCGTCGTGCGGGAAGGAACCCTTGTGGGTGTGGAAATTCTTCCCGGCTTCGAGCGTGAACGTGTAGTGGCGTCCCTTGGGGTCGGTGAGCTGGACCTGGTCCCCGACCTTGAAGGGCCCGCGACGGCGGGCGGCACCGGTCGGTTCGGACATGTGACCAGCCTACCGGCAGCGCGGGAGGCTTCGGACCATGGCGTGGGGCGCCCGGGAGCCGCGGGGCCGGGTGTCAGGCGGGCCGGGGCACGATGCTCACCGCGCGGTAGTCGTAGCCGTCCTGTTTGAAGCCGGGGGCTTCCCAGGTGAGGTCCACGCGCTGCCCGGGGGACAGCGTGCGGAAGCCGGCCGCCTGGATGTCGGAGAAGTGGCCGAAGCAGCCGCCGGGGGTCTCCGGGGAGTCGAGTACGCCCCAGCCCTCTTCCTCGCGCCACTCGCGGACGGTCGCGGTCACCATTGAGAAACCCCTCATCCCTTAACACGCGCGTTCGGCAGCACACGCATTCGACGGTCATCGCCCGTTGCCGCCCGTCGAGGCAGGCCTGGACGATCGGGGGCAGCCGGGAGCGGTCGGAACCATACCGCTCGACGAGGCGGATCTGGGCCGGTTCAGGGTTCGTCCAGGAGCAGATCCGCGGCCCGTTCCGTGCCGCCCAGAATGGCCGCCGCGTAGGTCGGGCCGCGCAGTGACCAGGACAGGACCGCGCCCAGGCCCGTGCCGCCCGGTCGGCGAGGATGCGCGGCGCGAGCGGCAGCCCGCCGCAGAACGCGGTAGGGGCGCAGGCGACGCGGCGGTGCTGGCGGACGGGCCGGCCGACTCCCCTTCGCCCGGTCCCGGGGCAACCACGGCCGCACCTCCGGCGACCGTCCACGCCCCGGTCCACCACTCTGCCCACTGCCGGCTCGGTCGGCAGTGCGGCGATTCGAGTACCTCGGGCTGCACGACGGCCGTGGATGCCGACGGCCGGGTGGCCACCGTGCCCCGTCGGGTGCCGCCCGATTTCCGCTAGAGCCAACTGGCCCGCACGCTGGTTACCCCGTCCGCATCGGCCTCGGTTGTGGGCCGGCCGAGTTCGCCGGCCCATACTCGCTCCAGTACACGGCGGACGGTATCCACGATCTCCGGGGCGGCTGTACGGAGGCCGTCCGCATCCGCCGCCGAGATCTCGTCCGGGGAGATGCCGGCCTCGTGCAGAAGGCTGGGGATGTCGGTCAGCTTGCCGGTGAGCCACGCCAGCGGCTCGTGGGACAACTCCTCGACGAAAGTCCGTGCGCCGGGTTCCCAGCCGACGATGTCGGGGTGGTGGTGCGTCCGGTCGAAGGTGTTCGGGGCGGCGTCCGCGGCCTGGAGGAGATCCACCCGCCACAGCGGGCGGCCGATCGTGATGGGGCGCGCCGCGTAGATGGAACCGGGCAACTCACCACTTTCGAAGACGCGCAATTCCAGCCGTACCCCGCGCTCGGGGGTCTCCTGCCCCTGCAACGGATTCGGGTCGAGGAAATAGAGGTCGCTCACCACGACGCCGATCCGCTCAAACGCGAATGCGTACAGCACGCCAACCCCCAGGGGCTACTCGTGAGACAGGCGAGTCCTGTCGGGCCGAGCCTACGGAAGTCCGCCCCTCTTCACCACGATCCCGAATCGGCCACGCGGCGCGTGCGTCCAGAGGCAGGAGTGCGGAGATCCCGCCGAGGAGGCCGCTGTCTCCGGCGCCTTGGGCCCGCACGCCCGCGCCGGTGCTCAGGAGGGGCGGGCCATCGCCTTGACGAAGGCGCGCTCGACGTCGGCGGCGGACAGCACTCCGTAGATCTCGCCGGAGTCCTCGACGACGAGGTACTCCGTGGCGGGGGTGGCCCTCAGGGTGTCGAGCAGTTCCTCTCCCGTGAGCTCGGCGGAGATCCGCATGCCTTCGGTGATGTCCTGGGCGAGGCCGCTGACCGCGACCCAGGGGCGGCGGTGCTGGGGGACGGAGACGATGGCCGCCTCGCGGACGACCGCCATGGGGTCGCCGTCGGGGTCGACGACCACGAGGGCGCGGGCGCCCGCGTCGTTGGCCCGGCGCAGGGCCTCGGAGAGCGGGGTGTGGGCCTCGACCGGGACCGCGCGGCGGGTCAGGGTGCGGGCGCGGAGGTCGGGCAGGTGTTCGCGCAGGCGGGCCATGCGCAGGCTGTTCCCGGCGCCGGTCCAGATGATCGCGGCGAGGATGGCGGCGAGCAGGGCGTCGGTGACGGTGTTCATGCCGCCGAGGTCCTGGGGTTCGCCGCCGAGGACGCCGGACTGGTTGAGGAGCGGCAGGCCGATCAGTACGGAGACGGCGAGCGCGCGGCCGACCCAGGCGGCGGCGACGGTTCCGCTCATGGGCTTGCCGGTGATCTTCCAGACGACGGCGCGCAGCATGCGGCCGCCGTCCAGGGGCAGGCCCGGCAGGAGGTTGAAGGCGGCGACGATGAGGTTGGAGATCATCAGGCCGGCGAGCAGGACGCCGGGGACGGTGCCGGGCTCGACGGCGCGCATGCCGGCGTAGAAGACACCGGCGAGCACGAGGGAGAGGAGCGGGCCGACGAAGGCGAGGACGAACTCGCGGCCGGGTGTCTCCGACTCCTTCTCGATCTCGGATACGCCGCCGAAGAATTGCAGCTGGATGCGGCGCACCGGCAGCTTGAAGCGGAGGGCGGCGACGGTGTGGGCCAGTTCGTGGACGAGCACGGAGGCGTAGAAGGCGACGGCGAAGAAGAGGGACACGAGGTAGCGGACGCCGCCCAGCTCGGGCAGGACGCGGTCGAGCTGGCCGCCGAAGACCCAGGTGATGAGGGCGGCGACGAGGAACCAGCTGGGCGCGACGTAGACCGGCACGCCGAAGGGCCTGCCCATGAGCAGCCCGCCGCCCGGGTTCTTCCGCCCCTTGACCGGAGCCGCCCCGCCCTTGCCGTCGCCGTCGGTGTAGGCGGTCCCGTGGCGGTGGGCTTGGGGGGCGTGAGGGGCGTGAACGTCGCCGAGGTGGGGGGCCGGGGGGTGCTGGGTGGGGCGAGGCGCGTCCTGGTCGCGGCCGTCGCGCGGGGGCTTGGCCATGGGGACGCCCTGCCGCGCGGGGGGCTGCTGTGGGGCGTCCGCGGTGGGAGCCTTGCCCTCTGTGACCTCTGTGGTCTCTGCGTCCTCTGCTCGCTGACCGGCTTCCGGCGATGCCTCGTCGAGTGTGGGCACCGGTCGCCGCTCCCCCGTCGGCGGTTGCCCGGCGCGGTGCGAAGGCGTGGGCGGCTCGGCACCTCGGCCGGGCGTGGTGCGCTCACCGTGGCCGCCAGGCGCGGGCCGCTCGGTCCGATCGTCGGGCGTGGCCGACTCCTCGCGAGCACCGGACCCAGGCCCCTCCCCCCGGCCATCAGCCGAAGACGGCTCACCCGGCCCCTCGGGCGACGACGACTCACCCCGCCCCCCGGCACCCTCTGAGCGCTTCGTCACAGGAGCGGTCGGCCGGGGTGTCGGTGAGGTGGGGGGCGCCGGACGGTGGGGCCGGGCCGGGGCGTTGTTCGGGCGCGGCGGCTCGGAGGGGCCGTCCGTCCCGCTCGGCCTCAGCCCCTCGCTGCCGTCGGACTGCGGCCTGCCGCTCTCGCCGCTCTCGTCCACGATGTCCCCTCGTTCGAAGCGTCCCTCGCCCCGGTATGGCGCGATCACCCGCACGATCATGCAGGGCGAGAGGGTCTGCCGTCGATGGTATGCGTCCGTTGTCAGTGGCGGGTCGTAGGGTCTGTTCTCATGGAAACCAGCACCGAAGGTGCCGCGGCGGCCGTGCGCCCGGCATCCTTGTCGCCCTCGCGCGCGGGCGACTTCATGCAGTGCCCCTTGCTCTACCGGTTCCGGGTGATCGACAAGCTGCCCGAGAAGCCGAGCGAGGCCGCCACGAGAGGCACGCTGGTGCACGCCGTCCTGGAGCGGCTCTTCGACGCTCCCGCGAGCGAGCGCACGGCGCCGCGCGCCAAGTCGCTCATCCCCGGCCAGTGGGACCGGCTGCGCGAGACGAAGCCCGAGCTGACCGAGCTGTTCGCCGACGATCCGCAGGGCGAGCGCATGGCCCGCTGGCTGTCGGACGCGGAGAAGCTCGTCGAGCGCTGGTTCACCCTGGAGGACCCGACGCGCCTGGAGCCGGCCGAGCGCGAGCTGTTCGTGCAGGCCGAGCTGGCCTCGGGCCTGAAGCTGCGCGGCATCATCGACCGCGTCGACGTCGCCCCTTCGGGGGACGTCCGCATCGTCGACTACAAGACGGGCAAGGCCCCGCGTCCGGAGTACGCGGAGGGCGCGCTCTTCCAGATGAAGTTCTACGCCCTGGTCGTGTGGCGCCTGAAGGGCGTCGTCCCGCGCCGCCTCCAGCTGGTGTACCTGGGCAGCGGTGACGTGATCACGTACGACCCGGTCGTGGCGGACCTGGAGCGGGTCGAGCAGAAGCTGCTCGCGCTCTGGGAGGCGATCGAGCGGGCCACGGCGACGGGTGAGTGGCGACCCCGGCCGACCAAGTTGTGCGGTTGGTGCGACCATCAGGCGGTCTGCCCTGAATTCGGCGGGACTCCCCCGCCGTATCCGCTTCCTCTCAGGGTGCCGGAGTCCGCCGAGGGCGAGCAGGGCAGAATGGGCCCGGGCTAGCTAAGGAGAGTTACGTGGCCATCCGCGTCCTACTGGTCGACGACCAGCCGCTGTTGCGCACCGGGTTCCGGATGATTCTGGAGGCCGAGCAGGACATCGCGGTCGTCGGCGAGGCCGGAGACGGCCTGCAAGCTCTTGATCAAGTGCGGGCGCTCCAGCCCGATGTGGTGCTCATGGACATCCGCATGCCGCGGATGGACGGGGTCGAGGCGACCCGGCAGATCACCGGGCCCGGCCGTGACGGCCCGGCCAAGGTCCTGGTGCTGACCACCTTCGACCTGGACGAGTACGTGGTGGAGGCGCTGCGCGCCGGCGCCAGCGGTTTCCTCCTCAAGGACGCCCCGGCGAACGAACTGGTGCAGGCGATCCGGGTGGTCGCCGGGGGCGAGGCGATGCTCGCGCCGAGCATCACGCGCCGTCTGCTCGACAAGTACTCCGCGCACCTTCCGTCCGGCGAGGAGCCGGTGCCGGACACCCTGCACACGCTCACGGACCGCGAGGTCGAGGTCCTGAAGCTGGTGGCCCGTGGCCTGTCGAACGCGGAGATCGCCGCGGACCTCTTCGTCAGCGAGACGACCGTGAAGACCCATGTCGGGCACGTGCTCACCAAGTTGGGCCTGCGCGACCGGGTGCAGGCCGCCGTCTACGCGTACGAGAGCGGGCTGGTGCGCCCCGGCGCGCAGTGACCATCGCTCGACGCGGCGGAGAGAGTACCGGTTGACGACGACGGTGGCCGTCCCCGAGGGGGCGGCCACCGTCGTCTGTGCGGTCAGGTGCGGTCAGGTGCGGTCCGGCGCCGTCAGCCCTTGCTGATCTCCCAGAAGCGGAAGACCGTCGACGCGTCCAGGCACGACTCCAGGCCATAGACGTTGTCGCGGACGACCGCGTACTGCTTGGCCTGCCAGACCGGCAGGACCGGCACCTGCTCGGCCACGATGTCCTGTAGCGCGGAGTACTGCTTGTCGGTCCTGGCGCGGTCGCTCTCGGTCGCCGTACCGGGGATGATCTTCCCGGTGATCTCGTCGTTCTCGAAGTGGTTGCCGAGGACGTTGCCCTTGCCGAAGAAGGGCTGCGTGAAGTTGTCCGGGTCCGGGTAGTCCGGCACCCAGCCCTTCACGTAGACGCCGTACTTGCCGGCGGCGATGTCCTTCTCGTACTGCTCGAACTCCACGGACTTCACGTCGGCGTCGAAGAGGCCGGACGCGTTGAGCTGCTTGGCGATGGCCGTCAGCTCCTGGTCCGTGGCCGGGCCGTAACGCGTGGGGGTCGACCAGAGCGTCAGCTTGACCTTGCCGTCGATGCCGGCGCCGCGCAGCGCGGAGGCGGCCTTCGCACGCTGCGGACGGGCGCCGTAGGTGTCGAAGAAGGCGGTGTTGTGGCCGCTGATGCCCGCCGGGACGATCGAGTACAGCGGCGTGGCCGTGTTCTGGTAGACCTCCTGGACGAGGGCGTCCCGGTCCAGGAGATAGGCCATGGCCTTGCGCACGCCGAGCTTGCCCGCGACCGGGTCCTTCATGTTGAAGACCAGGTGCTGCACCTCGGCGCTGCTGCCCTCGACGATGTCGACGGCCTGGCCGGCCTCGGAGGTGTCCTGCTCGATGTCCGCGATGTCGGCGGCGGCGAGACCTCGGTAGGCCACGTCGATCTCGTGGTCCAGGAGCGCCTTCTTCAGGCCCTTCTGGTCGCCGTGGAAGAACTTGAGTTCGACGCCCTCGTTCTTGACCTTGGCGGTGCCCTTGTAGGAGGAGTTGACGGAGAAGGTCGCCTTCCCCTTGTCGAACGAGTCGAGCTTGTAGGGGCCGGAGCCGACCGCCTTGCCGTCCTTGCGCAGCCCGTTCATGTCGTACTCGCGGTGGTCCACGATCGAACCCGCGCCCGAGGCGACCTTGCTGGGGAAGGTCGCGTCGGGGTACTTGAGCCGGAAGACGACCGTCTTGGCGTCCGGGGTCCGGACGCTGTCGAGCATGGGGAACATGATCGCCGGACCGGCGTCGTCGTTGATCTTCCGCATGCGGTCGAAGGAGAACTTGACGTCCTTCGAGGTGAGGTCGTTGCCGTTGCTGAACTTCAGCCCGTCACGCAGCTCGCACTTGAAGACCTTCGTCTCCGTGTCCGTGAAGACGCAGCTCCTGGCGGCCTCCGGCTTCGGCTCGGTGGCGCCCTTGGGGAAGCTCAGGAGGGACTGGAAGACGTTGTTGAACAGGAGCCACGACCCGGGGTCGTAGCCGGACGCCGGGTCGGTGGCGAGGACGTCGTCGGACATCCCCATCACGACCGCGTCGCCCGTGTCCCCGGCCCCGCCCGACTCCGTTCCGCAGCCGGTCAGCAGGGCGGCGGCGAGCCCTCCCGTGAGGGGGAGGACCAGCCACTGGTTACGACTTTTCACGTACGTGCCTTAGTTGTCGAGATCGTTCGGTGGAACCTGTGGGGGGGGGAGGCCGAGAGGTGAGGGATCAGCCGCTCACGCCACGGCCCAGTTCCCACAGCTGAAGGTTGGAGGAGGAGTTGAGGGCCCACTCGACGCCCGTGATGTCGTCGCGCGCGGCGATGTACTGCTTGCCCTGCCACAGCGGGAGCACCGGGACGTCCTCGGCGACGATGTCCTGGATCTTGCGGATGCTCTTGGAGGCGGCGAGCCGGTCGGCCTCACGGCGCGAGGTGGGGATCAGCTGGTCGTTGATGTCGCGGTTGACATACGGCGAGCCGAGGAAGTTGTCCTTGTCGAGGAAGGGCGCGAGGAAGTTGTCGGCGTCGGGGAAGTCGGGGAACCAGCCCATGCCGTACACGTCGTACTTGCCGTCGCGCTCGGCCGCGCGGAACGTGCTCCACGGCGTGCCCTTGATCGAGACGTCGAAGAGCCCGGAGTCGTTCAGCTGCTTCTTCAGCAGCTCGAACTCCTTCTTCGTGCCCGGACCGTAGTGGTCGGTGGTGTAGTGCAGCGTCAGCTTCACCGGCGTGGAGATGTTCGCCTTGTTCAGCAGCGCACGGGCCTTGGCCGGGCTCGGGTTGCCGTACTTGTTGAAGAACGAGTTGGCGTGGCCCGTGATGGTGGAGGGCACGAGCGAGAACAGCGGGTCGGCCGTCGAGCCGTACACCGCGGAGGCCAGCGCGCCGCGGTCGACGACCTGGGCCATCGCCTGGCGCACGGCCTTGTCCTCGACCGTCCGCGCCTCGGTGTTGAAGGCGAGGTAGCGGATCTCCAGACCCTGCATCTCGACCAGGTCGATCTTCTTGTCCGAGGAGGTGTCGAGCTCCCTGACCTGCTCGGGCGACATGGTGCGTGTCATCAGGTCGATGTCGCCGTCCTCAAGGGCCTTGCCCATGGCGGCGGTGTCGGCGAAGTGGCGCAGCTCCACCTTGTCGCTCTGCGGCTTGAACTGGCCCTTGTATCCGGGGTTCTTGGTGAACACCGTCTTGACCAGGTGGTCGTTCTCGACCTCGTGCTCCGCCGTGTACGGGCCGGAGCCGGAGATCTCGAAGCCTTCGCGCAGCTTGTTCTTGCTGTAGTGGTCCTTGCTGATGATGCCCGCGGTGGGCGTGGCCAGCTTGAACGGGAACGTCGCGTCGGGAGTTCTGAGGTGGAAGACGACCTCGCGGTCGCCCTGGGTCTCGATCTCCTCGACGTTCGCCACCAGGCCGTCGGAACCGCTGGGGTCCTTGATCTTGATGTCGCGGACGCGCTCGATGGAGAACTTCACGTCGGCGGCCGTGAGCGGCTCGCCGTCGGAGAACGTCAGGCCCTTGCGCAGGGTGCAGGCATAGCGCTCGTTGCCGTTGTCGGTGAACCGGCAGCTCTCGGCGGCCTCCGGCTGCGGGTCGCCGCCGCCGCGGGGCATCGCCATCAGCGTCTGGACGGTCTGCCGCAGCAGGTTCCACGATCCGGCGTCGTAGGCGTACGCCGGGTCGAAGGGCGCCGGGACCTCCTTCGAGATGGCGAACGCGTCCGTGGTGCCGACGGTGATCGCGTCGTCACCGTCTCCGCTGCCCGAACCGCCGCATGCGGCGAGAGCAGGGGCGAGCAGGCCTATGACGGCCGGCAGCACCAAAGTCTTGCGGTTCATGCTCGACGTTCTCCAGAGCTCTTGGATCCCGTGGCTCCCGCGACGCGGGGTGTGGGTTGATGGGGTACGGGGGGTGGGGCGATGTTCTCGCGACGACATTAGTCCGCACCACTTGACCGGTTGTTGGGATGGGAGCCGATTCCCCATCACGCAGTGAAACCGGGCGTGGACGCACCGATAACCCGACACCGGAAGAATTCGCGCACGCTCCCACCAATCGGGACCAAACGCCACGCCCTCAGGGGACCCGGAAGGGGCCCCTGCACACATCGGACCCACTGTCGATCCCCATTCGAGTGAGAAACGTCACGCCCCGGATCGGGCATGGGGCCGGAGCTGTCAGAGGGTCATGAGACCTTGCAGGAAAGGAAGGTTGACGTGTTCGAGGGAGGGGACGACGGTGCGCCCCGCGGCCGGCGGGATGGGCGCGACCGACGGCACGGCGACCACGCGGCAGCCGGCGGCCTCCGCCGCGGCGACGCCGGTGGCGGTGTCCTCGATGACGGCGCACCGGGCGGGGTCGGCGCCGATGCCCGCCGCCGCCAGGAGGTAGGGGTCCGGGTGGGGCTTGGTGCGGGGCACCTCGTCGCCCGCGACGGTCAGCTCGAAGTGGTGGGCGCCGATCGAGTCGAGCACGCGGTCGATGATGCGCCGGTGCGAGGCAGAGACCAGGGCCATCGGGACGCCGTGCGCGGCGAGTTCGGCCAGCAGGCTCGCGGCGCCGGGCATCAGCGGCAGGGAGCGGGAGATGCGCTCCTCGAAGCCGTCGTTGAGCAGCACGGTCAGCTCGTCGAGGGTGATGTCGGCGCCCGTGGAGTCGATGAGGAAGCCGGCGCTGCGCGTCATCGGGCCGCCGACGACGACATCGCGCCAGGCCTCGTCGAGGGTGTGCCCGAGCCGGGCGAAGACCTCGACCTCCGCGTCCCACCAGAAGCCCTCGGTGTCGACGAGTGTGCCGTCCATGTCGAGCAGGACGCCCTGCAACGTGGCCGCGTCGACGCGGGGGGCCGGTGCCTGGGCGGAGCCGAGGGAGTGGAGAGGGGTGCCGAGCGCCGGAACCGTACTGGTCATGCGACCACACCTTCCATGAGGGACGAGAAGGCCGGTTGCCCGCCTGTGACGGCGAGGCAACCGGCCTGCGCTGGACCGACCAGTGTACGACTGAGCTCGGATCAGCGCGCGTTGAAGTACTTCGCCTCCGGGTGGTGGATGACGATCGCGTCCGTGGACTGCTCCGGGTGGAGCTGGAACTCCTCGGAGAGGTGGACGCCGATGCGCTCCGGCCGGAGGAGGTCGGCGATCTTGGCGCGGTCCTCCAGGTCGGGGCAGGCGCCGTAACCGAGCGAGAAGCGGGCGCCGCGGTACTTCAGGTCGAACATGTCAGCGACATCGGTGGGGTCCTCGCCGCCGAAGCCGAGCTCCGCGCGGACGCGGGCGTGCCAGTACTCGGCGAGCGCCTCGGCCAACTGGACGGACAGGCCGTGCAGTTCGAGGTAGTCGCGGTAGGAGTCGGCGGCGAACAGCTCGGCGGTGGCCTCGCCGATCTTCGAGCCGACGGTGACGACCTGGAGGCCGACGACATCGGTCTCGCCGGACTCCTCGGGGCGGAAGAAGTCCGCGAGGCACAGGCGGCGGCCGCGGCGCTGGCGCGGGAAGGTGAAGCGGGTGCACTCCGAGCCGTCGTCGTTGAGGATGATGAGGTCGTCGCCCTTGGACACGCACGGGAAGTAGCCGTGCACGACGGCCGCCTCCAGCAGGTTCTTGGTGTGCAGCTCGTCCAGCCAGCCGCGCAGCCGCGGGCGGCCCTCGGTCTCGACGAGTTCCTCGTACGAGGGCCCGTCGCCGGTGCGGGCCTGCTTCAGACCCCACTGGCCCTTGAAGAGGGCGCCTTCGTCGAGCCAGGAGGCGTACTCCTTGAGCTGGATGCCCTTGACGACGCGGGTGCCCCAGAACGGCGGGGTGGGCACGGGGTTGTCGGTGGCGACGTCCGAGCGGGCGGGTCCCTCCGCCTCGTCGGCCGCCAGGACCGCGGCGGTGGCCTTCGTGGGGACGCGGCGCTGCTTGAGTTCGGGCAGGGCGGCGCCGGGCACGCCGCGCTTGACGGCGATGAGGGCGTCCATCAGGCGCAGGCCCTCGAAGGCGTCGCGGGCGTAGCGGACCTCGCCCTCGTAGATCTCGTGGAGGTCCTGCTCGACGTAGGCGCGGGTCAGGGCGGCGCCGCCGAGGATGACGGGATAGTCGGCGGACATGCCGCGCTGGTTCAGCTCCTCCAGGTTCTCCTTCATGATCACGGTTGACTTGACCAGGAGGCCGGACATGCCGATGACGTCGGCCTTGTGCTCCTGGGCGGCGTCGAGGATCGCGGCGACGGGCTGCTTGATGCCGAGGTTGACGACGTTGTAGCCGTTGTTGGAGAGGATGATGTCGACGAGGTTCTTGCCGATGTCGTGCACGTCGCCGCGGACGGTGGCCAGCACGATGGTGCCCTTGCCCTCCTCTTCGCCCTCGACCTTCTCCATGTGCGGCTCCAGGTAGGCGACCGCGGTCTTCATGACCTCGGCGGACTGGAGCACGAACGGCAGCTGCATCTGGCCGGAGCCGAACAGCTCACCGACGACCTTCATGCCCTCAAGGAGGGTGTTGTTGACGATGTCCAGGGCGGGCGTGTCCGCAAGCGCCTCGTCGAGGTCGGCCTCCAGGCCGTTCTTCTCGCCGTCGATGATGCGACGCTTGAGGCGCTCCTCCAGCGGCAGGGCCAGGAGTTCCTCGGCCTTGCCGGCCTTCATCGACTTCGTCGAGACGCCCTCGAAGAGCTCCATGAGCTTTTGCAGCGGGTCGTAGCCCTCGGCGCGGCGGTCGTAGATGAGGTCGAGCGCGGTGGTGACCTGCTCGTCGTCGAAGCGCGCGATCGGCAGGATCTTGGAGGCGTGCACGATCGCGGAGTCCAGGCCCGCCTTGACGCACTCGTCCAGGAAGACGGAGTTCAGCAGGACGCGGGCGGCCGGGTTGAGGCCGAAGGAGATGTTGGACAGACCGAGTGTGGTCTGCACGTCCGGGTGGCGGCGCTTGAGCTCGCGGATGGCCTCGATGGTGTGGACGCCGTCCTTGCGGGACTCCTCCTGACCGGTGCAGATGGTGAAGGTCAGCGTGTCGATGAGGATGTCCGACTCGTGGATGCCCCAGGTGCCGGTCAGGTCCGCGATGAGCCGTTCGGCGACCGCCACCTTGTGCTCGACCGTGCGGGCCTGGCCCTCCTCGTCGATGGTCAGCGCGATCAGCGCGGCGCCGTGCTCCCTGGCCAGCGCGGTGACCTTCGCGAAGCGGGACTCGGGGCCGTCGCCGTCCTCGTAGTTGACGGAGTTGATGACCGCGCGCCCGCCCAGCTTCTCCAGACCCGCCTGGATGACGGGGAGTTCGGTGGAGTCCAGGACGATGGGCAGGGTGGAGGCGGTGGCGAAGCGGCCGGCCAGCTCAGCCATGTCGGCGACGCCGTCGCGGCCCACGTAGTCGACGCACAGGTCGAGCATGTGTGCGCCCTCGCGGATCTGGTCGCGGGCCATCTCCACGCAGTCGTCCCAGCGGCCCTCCAGCATCGCCTCGCGGAACTTCTTCGAGCCGTTGGCGTTCGTCCGCTCGCCGATCGCCATGTACGCGGTGTCCTGACGGAACGGCACCGTCTGGTACAGCGACGCGGCACCCGGCTCGGGCTGCGGGTCGCGGGCCGGGGGCCGCACGCCGCGTACGCGCTCCACGACCTGGCGCAGATGCTCGGGGGTGGTGCCGCAGCAGCCGCCCACCAGGGAGAGGCCGTACTCGCGTACGAAGCTCTCCTGGGCGTCGGCCAGCTCGGGCGCCGTCAGGGGGTAGTGGGCGCCGTCCTTGCCGAGGACGGGCAGGCCCGCGTTGGGCATGCAGGAGATCGGGACGCGCGAGTGGCGGGCGAGATAGCGCAGGTGCTCGCTCATCTCGGCGGGGCCGGTCGCGCAGTTCAGGCCGATCATGTCGATGCCCAGCGGCTCCAGCGCCGTCAGGGCGGCACCGATCTCGGAGCCGAGCAGCATGGTGCCGGTGGTCTCGACGGTGACGGAGCAGATCACCGGCAGGTTCGCGCCGGTGGCGTCCAGGGCGCGGCGGGCGCCGAGGATGGCGGCCTTGGTCTGCAGGAGGTCCTGGGTGGTCTCCACCAGGAGGGCGTCCGCGCCGCCGGCGATCATGCCTTCGGCGTTCTGCTGGTAGGCGTCGCGCAGGGCGGTGTACGGGGCGTGGCCGAGGGTGGGGAGCTTGGTGCCGGGGCCCATCGAGCCGAGGACCCAGCGCTGCTGCCCGGTCTTGTCGGTGTACTCGTCGGCGACCTCCCGGGCGATGCGGGCGCCGGCCTCGGAGAGTTCGAAGACGCGCTCGGGGATGTCGTACTCGCCGAGGGCCGCGAGGTTCGCGCCGAAGGTGTTGGTCTCCACGCAGTCGACGCCGACCGCGAAGTACTCCTCGTGCACGGAGCGCACGATGTCGGGGCGGGTGACGTTCAGGACTTCGTTGCAGCCCTCGAGGTTCTGGAAGTCCTCCAGAGTCGGGTCCTGCGCCTGAAGCATCGTGCCCATCGCGCCGTCGGCCACGACCACACGCGTGGCGAGGGCCTCACGGAGGGCGTCGGCCCGGGCCCCGCTTTCGGACGGGACGGGCGCGGACTCCGGCGCGGACTGCGAGGACGGGGTAGGCGACGAGGCCATGAAAGAGCTCCCTGGAGTGCGACGGCTGTCGGCTTTGCGCCTTCTGTGGGGAGGGCGCACTCGGTCAGGGTAGCCGGGACCAAGGTCCCGTGGTGAAGGCGTCCACGGGGCGGACGGGGGTGGACAGAGATGGACGCGCGCCCCGGGACTGGCTCGAACAGGTGCTTGGCATGGGAAAGCGGGCCAACACGGGCTGTCCGGGCATTAGCGAGAGGTCGACAACGACCGATAGTGTTCAGCATTGTCGAACGTGCACGGGTGCGAGGGAACGGAGGTCGGGGCTGCGATGGCACGCAACATCCAGTCGCTCGAAAGGGCCGCGGCGATGCTGCGGCTGCTCGCGGGCGGCGAGCGACGGCTCGGCCTCTCCGAGATCGCCTCGGCGCTCGATCTGGCCAAGGGTACGGCCCACGGCATCCTGCGCACCCTCCAGGCGGAGGGCTTCGTCGAGCAGGACCCCGCCTCGGGCCGGTATCAACTGGGCGCCGAGCTGCTGCGCCTCGGCAACAGCTATCTGGACGTGCACGAGCTGCGGGCCCGCGCCCTGGTGTGGACCGACGACCTGGCCCGCTCCAGCGGCGAGAGCGTCCACCTCGGCGTCCTGCACCAGCAGGGCGTGCTCATCGTCCACCACGTCTTCCGGCCCGACGACAGCCGCCAGGTCCTTGAGGTCGGGGCCATGCAGCCGCTGCACTCCACGGCCCTCGGCAAGGTCCTGTCCGCGTACGACCCGGTCGCGCACAACGAAGCCGTCGAGGTCGAGCGCGAGGGCTTCACCGCGCGCACCGTGACCGACCCGGACGGCTTCGAGGCGATCCTCGACCTCACCCGCGCGCGCGGGTACGCCGCGGACGTCGAGGAGACCTGGGAGGGCATCGCGTCCGTCGCCGCGCCCATCCACGACCGGCGCCGCATGCCCGTCGGAGCGGTCGGCGTCACCGGCGCCGTGGAGCGCGTCTGCAAGGACGGGGAGCTGCGCCCCGAGCTGATCGCCGCCGTACGGGACTGCGCGCGCGCCGTCTCCCGGGATCTGGGCGCCGGCCGCTTCTGATCCCGCCGCCCGGCGCCTCCCAGGGCGCTTCGTGGCGCTCCGGTTCTCCGCGGCCCTGTCCGGACACCGTTCACCGGCCCCCCGACGAGCCCACCGTGGAACCGCGCCACGCCGCCGCCCAGCCGCCATTGAGCTGCCATTGAGCTGCCGTCGAGCCTCCGCCGAGCTGCGGAATCATCGATAACGCGAAACGATCAATAACGATCGTGTTTTCAATAACAGAACTCTTGACGAGCGAGTAACCCCAGGGCGAGACTCGCGTCCATCGGTCGGCATTGTCGAACACCTACCGGCATTACGCGTTAGAGTGTGACAAGGCCAAGGGCCGGCAACGACCTCACCTGAGGTCGCGGACCACCGGAGGGACCCGGGGTTCGCCTTCCCCTGGACGAAGGACAAAGGAGTCGCGGGTGTCCAGCTCCGACATCTTCATCGGCGAGACCATCGGTACCGCCGTGCTCATCCTGCTGGGTGGCGGCGTGTGCGCCGCCGTCACGCTCAAGCGCTCGAAGGCCAAGGACGCCGGCTGGCTCGCCATCACCTTCGGGTGGGGCTTCGCCGTACTGACGGCCGCCTACCTCGCGGGGAGCGTCTCCGGCGCCCACCTCAACCCGGCGGTCACGCTCGGTCTCGCCATCGAGGGCGGCACCAAGTGGAGCAACGTTCCGCTCTACCTGGCCTCGCAGCTCCTCGGCGCCATGATCGGTGCCGTCCTGGTGTGGGTCACGTACATGGGCCAGTTCAAGGCCCACCTGACCGACCCCGAGGTCCTCGCCGCGCAGCCCGCGGAAGAGGGCATGGTGGACCAGAAGGCCGCCCCCGCCGCCGGCCCGGTGCTCGGCATCTTCTCCACCGGCCCCGAGATCCGGAACTACGTCCAGAACGTGGTCACGGAGATCATCGCCACGGTCGTCCTGGTCCTCGCCATCCTCACCCAGGGCCTGAACGACGGCGGCAACGGCCTCGGCGTCCTCGGCGCCCTGATCACCGCGCTCGTCGTCGTGGGCATCGGCCTCTCGCTCGGCGGCCCCACGGGCTACGCGATCAACCCCGTCCGTGACCTCGGTCCCCGCATCGTCCACGCCCTGCTCCCGCTGCCGAACAAGGGCAGCTCGGACTGGTCGTACGCCTGGGTGCCGATCGTCGGCCCGCTGATCGGCGGCGCCATCGCCGGCGGTCTCTACAACGTCGCCTTCAAGTAGGCGTTCAAGTGGAACCGCGACAGCGACCGATGACCGCGTAAAGACGGATGACCGCCACCGACGCCTGAGAGCCGTCAGCAAAGAATTCTGGAGCACACCGTGACCGACGCACACACCGCAGGCCCCTTCATCGCGGCCATCGACCAGGGCACCACTTCGAGCCGCTGCATCGTCTTCGACAAGGACGGCCGGATCGTCTCCGTCGACCAGAAGGAGCACGAGCAGATCTTCCCGAAGCCGGCCTGGGTCGAGCACGACGCCACCGAGATCTGGAACAACGTCCAGGAGGTCGTCGCCGGGGCCGTCGCCAAGGCCGGCATCACCCGCGACGACATCAAGGCGATCGGCATCACCAACCAGCGTGAGACCACGCTGCTGTGGGACAAGAACACCGGCGAGCCGGTGCACAACGCCATCGTCTGGCAGGACACCCGCACCGACGCGCTCTGCCGTGAGCTGGCGCGCAACGTCGGCAAGGACCGCTTCCGCCGCGAGACCGGCCTGCCGCTGGCCTCCTACTTCGCCGGTCCCAAGGCCCGCTGGCTGCTCGACAACGTCGAGGGCCTGCGGGAGCGCGCCGAAGCGGGCGACATCCTCTTCGGCACCATGGACTCCTGGGTCATCTGGAACCTCACCGGCGGGGTGAACGGCGGCAAGCACGTCACCGACGTCACCAACGCCTCCCGCACCATGCTCATGAACCTCCACAAGATGGAGTGGGACGAGCGCATCTGCGAGTCCATCGGCGTCCCGAAGCAGATGCTGCCGGAGATCCGCTCCTCCGCCGAGGTCTACGGCGAGGTCACCGGCGGACAGCTCGGCGACCTGCTCGGCGGCATCCCCGTCGCCTCCGCGCTCGGCGACCAGCAGGCGGCCCTCTTCGGCCAGACCTGCTTCGCCGAGGGCGAGGCCAAGTCCACGTACGGCACCGGCACCTTCATGCTGATGAACACCGGTGACAAGGCCATCAACTCCTACTCCGGGCTGCTGACCACCGTCGGCTACCAGATCGGCGACCAGAAGCCGGTCTACGCCCTGGAGGGCTCCATCGCGGTCACCGGTTCGCTGGTGCAGTGGATGCGCGACCAGATGGGCCTGATCAACTCCGCCGCCGAGATCGAGACGCTCGCGTCGTCGGTCGAGGACAACGGCGGCGCCTACTTCGTACCGGCCTTCTCCGGCCTGTTCGCCCCGTACTGGCGCTCCGACGCCCGCGGTGTGATCGCCGGCCTGACCCGGTACGTCACCAAGGCGCACATCGCGCGCGCCGTCCTGGAGGCCACGGCCTGGCAGACCCGTGAGATCACCGACGCCATGACGAAGGACTCCGGCGTCGAGCTCGCGGCCCTGAAGGTCGACGGCGGCATGACCTCCAACAACCTGCTGATGCAGACCCTCTCGGACTTCCTCGACGCGCCCGTGGTGCGCCCGATGGTGGCCGAGACGACCTGCCTCGGCGCCGCCTACGCCGCCGGTCTCGCCGTCGGCTTCTGGTCCTCGACCGACGAGCTGCGCGCCAACTGGCGGCGGGCCGCCGAATGGACCCCGAACATGGACGCGGGCACCCGCGACCGTGAGTACAAGAGCTGGCTCAAGGCCGTGGAACGGTCGATGGGCTGGCTCGACGAGAGTGGCGAGGAGTAAGACAATGACCACCCAGCAGAGCGTCCCTGCCCTCGGGACGCATCCGGCTGCCGGCCTCAACCCGAGCCGCGCCGAGACCCGGGAGCAGCTTTCCAAGGCGACGTACGACCTCCTGGTGATCGGCGGCGGGATCCTGGGCATCTCCACCGCCTGGCATGCCGCGCAGTCGGGACTGCGGGTGGCCCTGGTGGACGCCGGTGACTTCGCCGGCGCCACCTCCTCCGCCTCCTCCAAGCTGCTCCACGGCGGTCTGCGCTACCTCCAGACCGGCGCGGTGAAGCTGGTCGCGGAGAACCACTTCGAGCGTCGCGCGGTCTCCCGTCAGGTGGCCCCCCACCTGGCGAACCCGCTCACCTTCTACCTGCCCGTCTACAAGGGCGGCCCGCACGGCGCCGCCAAGCTGGGCGCGGGCGTCTTCGCGTACAGCGCGCTGTCCGCCTTCGGTGACGGCGTCGGCCACCTGCTGTCGCCCTCCAAGGCCGCGCAGGATGTGCCGGAGCTGCGCACGGACAACCTCAAGGCCGTCGCGGTCTACGGCGACGACCAGATGAACGACGCCCGCATGGCCCTGATGACGGTCCGCGCGGCCGTCGAGGCCGGTGCCGCCGTCCTCAACCACGCCGAGGTCACCGGCCTGCGCTTCACCCGGGGCCGGGTCACGGGCGCGGAGCTCAAGGACCGCGTGAGCGGCGACGAGTTCGGGGTGAACGCGCGGCTCGTGCTGAACGCCACCGGTCCGTGGGTCGACCACCTGCGCAAGATGGAGAACCCGGACGCGGCGCCCTCCATCCGCCTCTCCAAGGGCGCGCACCTGGTCCTCAAGCGCACCGCCCCCTGGAAGGCCGCGCTGGCCACGCCGATCGACAAGTACCGCATCACCTTCGCCCTCCCCTGGGAGGACATGCTGCTGCTGGGCACCACGGACGAGGAGTTCGAGGGCGACCCGGCGGACGTGAAGGTGACCGAGGCGGACACCGCGCAGATCCTGGACGAGGCCGCGTTCTCCATCCGCGACCAGCAGCTGTCGCGCGACCTGATCACGTACTCCTTCGCGGGTCTGCGGGTGCTGCCGGGCGGTCCCGGTGACACCTCGAAGGCCAAGCGCGAGACGGTCGTCACCGAGGGCCGGGGCGGCATGCTGTCGGTCGCGGGCGGCAAGTGGACGACCTTCCGCCACATCGGCCGTACGGTGATGAAGAAGCTGGAGTCGCTGCCGGGCCACCCGCTCGGCGACGACTACGAGCCGATCTCCGAGCTGCCGAAGAAGCTGCCGCTGCCGGGCATCGCCAACCCGCGTGCCGTCGCCCACCGCCTGCTGGTGGACGGTCCGGCGCCCGGCCCGCGCATGGCCGCCGACACCGCCAAGCACCTGGCGACGCACTACGGCTCGCTCTCCTTCGACATCGCCCGCCTGGCGAACGAGAACCCGGAGCTGGCCGAGCGCGTCCACCCCGACGCCCCGGAGATCTGGGCGCAGGTCGTCTACGCCCGGGACAACGAGTGGGCCGAGACCGCGGACGACGTGCTGCGCCGCCGTACGACCCTGACGATCCGCGGCCTGGCCACGGACGAGGTGCGGGGCAAGGTCGAGGACCTGCTGGGCAAGAAGGCCTGACGGCCCATCGGTAACAGCATGTAAGGGGCGGCCTCCCTGGAGGCCGCCCCTTACGCGTCCACGCACTGGGACACCCTGTGGCGGGTCGGGGCCGGGGGCTACGATCCCGGAAACACCCGTCCGACCTGCCCCGGAGTGACTCATGACTCTCCTGACGACCTGGCCGGAGGCCGGGCCCGACACCGTCGTCCGCCGCACCTCGGACCCCGCCGAGATCGCCGCCGTCCTCGCACCGACAGGCGTGCGCTACGAACGGTGGCCCGTGCGCGAGGACGTGCCGGCCGACGCGGACAGCGACACCGTCTTCGCCGCGTACCGCGCGGAGATCGACCGGCTCAACGCCGAAGAGGGCTTCCGGACCGTCGACGTGGTGGCGCTGCATCCGGACGGCTCTCCCGAGTGGCCCGCGAAGGCGGCCGCCGCGCGCCGGAAGTTCCTGGCCGAGCACACGCACGACGACGATGACGAGGTCCGCTTCTTCGTCGCGGGGGCCGGGATCTTCTATCTCCACGTGGGCGGCGAAGTGCACGCCGTGTACTGCGAGAAGGGCGACCTGCTGGGGGTGCCGCGCGGCACCACGCACTGGTTCGACATGGGCACCTCCCCCGCCTTCACCGCGATCCGCTTCTTCCACGAGGAGGACGGCTGGATCGGCAACTTCACGGGCAGCCCGATCGCGGACCGCTTCCCCGACTTCGACGAGATCCACGCCGCGTACGCGAGGGCCGCGGCGTGAGTCTCCGGTTCGACGTGGACGCCGTGGTGCTCGACATCGAGGGCACCACGAGCGCCACCGGGTTCGTCGTCGACGTCCTGTACCCGTACGCGCGTGAGCGGTTCGGCGCGCTGCTCTCCTCGCGGGGCGGGGAGCCACAGGTGGCGCGGGCCGTCGCCCAGGTGCGGGCCGAGACCGGTGAGCCCGACGCCGACGCGGCGCGGGTCGAGCAGGTCCTCGGCGAGTGGCTCGACGAGGACCGCAAGGCCACCCCCCTCAAGACGCTCCAGGGCATCCTCTGGGCGGAGGGCTTCGCGCGCGGCGAGCTGGTCTCGCATTTCTACCCCGACGTCCTTCCGGTCCTGCGGCGCTGGCACGCGGAGGGCCTGCGGCTGTACGTCTACTCGTCGGGCTCGGTGGCGGCGCAGCGGGCGTGGTTCGCGCACTCGCCCGAGGGCGATCTGCTGGGGCTGGTCAGCGGGTTGTACGACACCGTGAACGCGGGGCCCAAGCAGGAGCCGGACTCCTACCGGGCCATCGCCGCGGACACCGGTGACGTTCCGGGGCGGCTGCTCTTCCTCTCCGACCGGCCCGGCGAGCTGGACGCGGCGCGGGCCGCGGGCTGGCGGACGGCCGGTGTGCGCCGGGCCGGGGAGCCGTACGCCGACGCCGAGTTCGGCGACCACGCCCAGGTTTCCGGGTTCTCCGAGATCACCCTTGACGCGAGGAGCAGCTCATGACCGAGACCGGCGCCGCCGTCGCCCTGGAGCTGGAGGAGGCCGGGGCCGTGCTGGCCGCGGAAGCGGCGCGGTTCGCGTCGTTCGGCTGGATGCGGGGCACCTCCGGCAATCTGTCCCTGGTGCTCTCGCGGGAGCCGCTGCGGCTCGCCGTCACCGCCAGCGGGCGGGACAAGGGCGAACTGACGCCCGCCGACGTCGTGTTGACGGACGGTGAGGGCGCCGCGGTGGGGCCGGGCCGCCCCTCGGCGGAGGCCGCCCTGCACGCGCGCGTGGTGCGGCTGACCGGCGCGGGCGCCGTCGTCCACGTCCACACGGTGGCCTCGGTGCTCATGGGGCAGCGCTCGCCGGGGGGCATCCCCTTCGAGGGCCTGGAGATGCTGAAGGGCCTCGGGCATCCGACGCACGAGGTCGCGGTGACGCTGCCGGTGATCGCGAACAGCCAGGACATGACGGAGCTGGGCGACCGGCTGGAGGCCGCGCTGACGCCGGGGATGCCGGCGGTGGTCGTGGCCGGGCACGGGATCTACGTGTGGGGCGCGGATCCGCGTGAGGCACGGCACCGGGCCGAAGTCGTGGAGTGGCTGCTGGAGCTGGCGGTGGCGCGGGGCTGAGGCGGGCGGGACGATGCGGGGCCGGGCGGACGGGACGCGCTGCTCGTACCGGCCGGCCGGACCGGCGCGTCCACGTCGGTGGTGCGGATGCCGTCGATGAACGGTGATCCGGCGCGGTGCTCGCCGGGCGCCGGGCGCCGACTGTGCCTGCGCTACGCGGCCACGGACCAGGCGTCGCGGTGGCGCGCGGCGGACCCGGTCGGCCTGGTCACCGTCCGCGACCGGGTCGACCCGGTGGCCACGAGGGCCGGCGCGGACCGCACCTGCCGGCTGTCGCGGGTGCGGGACGCCGAGGAACTGCCCGGACCGGCGGCCGGACGAGGCCGATCCGGGACGGGCCTGGCGGGACCGCCGCGCGGGGCTTCTCGCCGACGGCCATATCGCCGTACTGGTACGGGTATACGCGTGGCGGCGCGAGGACGTGCTCGGTACCGCGGTGGCCGTCCGGGTCGTGGCACCCGACGCGGACGGCCGGCTGCGGCCGGAGGTGACGTACCAGGATCCGCGGCACGCCGACGCGGAGGCGCCGGCTCCGCAGTCCTTGCGCGTCCGGCCGCGCGACGGCGCCGTCGCGCTCGCCGCCCGCTATGGAGCCCCGTCCTGAAGGCGCGGCACCCTCACCCCGCCGGCAGCTCCCCCGCCGCCACCTCCCGCACGCCCCGCTCGGTGACCAGCGCCGTCACCAGCGAGCCCGGGGTCACGTCGAAGGCGGGGTTGTGGCCGCGCGAGGCCGCCGGGGCGGTGCGGACGCCGGACCACTCCAACACCTCCGCCTCGCCGCGCAGTTCGATGGGGATGTCGGCGCCCGAGGGCGTGCCGAGGTCCACCGTGGTGGTGGGCGCCGCCACCATGAACGGAATGCCCGCGTGCGCGCACGCCAGGGCGATGGCGACGGTGCCGACCTTGTTGGCGGTGTCGCCGTTGGCGGCGACGCGGTCCGCCCCGACGATCGCCGCGTCGACCTCGCCGCGCAGGATCGTGCCGGCCGCGGCGCCGTCGGCCTGGACGTAGTGCGGGATGCCCTCCTGGACGAGTTCCCAGGCGGTCAGGCGGGCGCCCTGGAGCAGGGGGCGCGTCTCGTCGGCGTAGACCGCCTCGATCCGGCCCCTGGCGTGGAGTTCGCGGATGACGCCGAGGGCCGTGCCCCAGCCCGCCGTGGCGAGGGCGCCGGTGTTGCAGTGGGTGAGGACGCGCAGGGGGCGGTCGCCCTCGGGGGCGACGCGCTTGAGGAGCCAGTCGGCGCCGTGCGCGCCCATCGCGTGGTTGGCGTCCAGGTCCTCGCGTACGACCGCGTCGGCCTCCGCGAGGACCGCGGCGACGCCCTCGTCGACGTGCGCCGCGACGCGGTCCACGCACACCATGAGGTTCACGGCGGTGGGCCGGGCCGCGCGGACGCGCGCGATCTCGGCGTCCAGCCGGGCCCGGTCCCAGCCCTCGCGCTCCCCCTGGGCCATGGCGAGCGCCACTCCGTACCCGCCCGCCGCGCCGATCGCGGGGGCGCCGCGGACGACGAGGCGCACGATCGCGTCGATCAGCGCGTCGACCGTCGTGACGTCGAGCCGTTCCAGGGTGTGCGGCAGGGCCGTCTGGTCGATCAGGGACACGGCGGGGGCGCCGTCCCCCGTGGCGGCCGTCCAGGTCACAGCGCGCAGGTCCTGGCTGTTCATGGGCTCAACTCCGAAGGAATGGGGCAATCTTGGCCATGGGCTGAGGGGTGCCGTCACCGTACCTGACGTGCGCGAACCACATTCCGAGACGTTCGTGCGGCTGTCCGAAACCCGGTGTTACTCTCACCGCCACCCAGGACCGAACGGGTTCGATCCACGGTGCGAGGAGGCCGGCCCATGACCGCGACAGTCGCCGCGCCGCGCTGCCCCGCCGTGTCCCGCGGCCGCCGAATGTGCCGCTGTCGCCGCTGTTCTCGCTGAGCGACGCCGCTCGCACACGTACGACTCTCCTGTCACCCGCCCGGGCCGCCCCCGGGCACCTCCACTAAGGCGCTCCCTGTGTCCCTGATGTCCTCGATGCCCTCGATGTCCTCGCGCACGCGTATGTCCTCGCGCACGCGTATGTCCCCGCGGCTCACCGCCGCCACCGTCGGCGCCGTCTGTGCCGCGTTCCTCGCCACCGGGTGCAACGCCGCCGCCAAGGGCGGGGACTCGGATGGGGACGGGGGCGGCAAGGCGTTCACGCTCGTCACGCCCGACCCGGTCGCCCAGAACGAGTTCCTGAGGCTCGCCGTCACCGGGGTGAAGGCCGCGGCGAAGGCGCACGGCGGCTCGCAGAAGGTCTTCCAGAGCAGCGACAACGACTCGCGGCAGCAGAACGTCGCCTCGGCCGTGGACGCCGCGCCCGACGTCGTCGCGCTGGTCGGCTTCGAGTTCGCGGACATCGTGGCGCAGCAGGCCGAGGCGCACCCGAAGCAGCAGTTCCTGCTCGTCGACGCGTGCACGAAGAAGGCGTACGAGAACGTCACGTGCGCCGTCTTCCGTGAGCACGAGGCGGTGTATCTGGCGGGCGCCGAGGCCGGGCTGCTCACCGGGAGCGGGAAGGTCGGGGCCGTCGACGTGCTCGACACCCCGCAGTTCCGGCGGTACAGCGAGCCGTTCGCGGCGGGCGCGAAGAAGGTGAATCCGAAGGTGAGCGCCCGGACGCTGTTCGTGGGCGGGCAGTCGCCGTTCAACGACGCGGCGCGCGCCAAGGACCAGGCGGCGACGCTGCGTTCGGGCGGGGCCGACCAGGTGATGGCGGCCGCGGCGGGCGGCAACACGGGTGTCTTCCAGGCGGCGAAGGGGGCGAAGGGCGGGCACGGCGGGGGGTTCCAGGCGTACGGCGTGGACGCCAACCAGTGCCCGGACAGCCCCGGGGTCGTCGTCGACAACGTACTGAAGAAGACCGATGTCGCCGTGGAGAAGGGCATCGCGCAGATCCTCGGCGGCAAGGGCGGCACCACGGTGTCGTACGGCCTGAAGGAGGGCGGCATGTCGCTGACCGGTCTGGAGCCGGGGGTCGCCGACTCCGCGTGCCTGATCGCGAAGCCCGCCAACAAGGACGTGCTGCGGCGCGTCGTGAAGCTGCGTGACGCGATCGTCGCCGGGAAGCTGACCGTCGATGACCCCGCCGCCTGAGGAGACCGGCGGCGCGCCCGCCGTCGAACTGCGGGGCGTCACCAAGGAGTTCCCCGGCACGCTCGCCAACGACCGGGTGGACCTGACCGTCCGGCGCGGTGAGATCCACGCGCTGATGGGTGAGAACGGCGCGGGCAAGTCCACGCTGATGTCCGTCCTGTACGGCCTGACGCGGCCGGACGCGGGGCAGATCCTGCTGGACGGGCGCGAGGTGTCGTTCGCGAGCCCGAGCGAGGCGATCGCGGCCGGGCTGGGGATGGTGCACCAGAGCTTCAAGCTCTTCCCGTCCTTCACGGTCGCCGAGAACGTGGTGTTCGCCGCGGAGCCGCGCCGCTTCGGCCTCGTCGACCGGGGTGAGGCGCTGCGGCGGGTGGCGGCGCTCGCCGAGGAGCACGGGCTCGCCGTCGATCCGGCGGCACGGGTCGGGGAGCTGCCGGTGGGCGTGCGCCAGCGGGTGGAGATCCTCAAACTCCTGTACCGGGGCGCTCGTACGCTCATTCTCGACGAGCCCACGGCCGTGCTCACGCCCGCCGAGGCGGACGCGCTCTTCGGCGTGCTCCGCTCCCTCGCGGACGAGGGCCGCACCGTCCTGCTGGTCACGCACAAGCTGCGCGAGGTCATGGAGGGCAGTGACGCCGTGACCGTGCTGCGGGACGGGCGGGTGGCGGCGCGCCTGCGGACCGCCGGCACGAGCGCGGACGGCATCGCGGCGGCCATGACGGGGCGCGCGGTGGAACTGGACCGGACACATCCGGCGGGCTCGCCGGGCGCCGAGGTTCTGGCGGTCACGGATCTGGTGGCGGACGGGGTGCGGGGTGTGTCGCTCACGGTCCGGGCCGGGGAGATCGTCGGCGTCGCGGGCGTCGCGGGCAACGGCCAGTCGGAGCTGATCGAGGCCGTCGCGGGCCTGCGGCCGCTGACGGCGGGGCGCGTCACGCTCGCCGGGCGGGACGTCACGGACGCGACGGTGGCGGGACGGCGTGCGGCCGGTCTCGCGTACGTCCCCGAGGACCGCTCGGCGGTCGGCACGGCGCCGGACGCGACGATCGCGGAGAACCTCGCCATGGGCCACCACCGCGGGCACGGTCTGCTCCGCCCGGCCCGGCTGCGGGCGCACGCGCGGGCCCTGGTCGAGCGCTTCGGCATCAAGGCGGCGTCGACCGGGCACGCGGCGCGGTCCCTGTCGGGCGGCAACCTTCAGAAGCTCGTCATCGGCCGCGAACTCGCCCACGAGTCCCCGCTGCTGATCGTCGAACAGCCGACGCGGGGCGTCGACATCGGCGCCGTCCAGACGATCCATGACCAGCTGATCGCCCACCGGGACGCGGGCCACGGGGTCCTGCTGGTCTCCGCGGAGCTGAGCGAGATCCGCGGCCTCGCGGACCGGGTCCTCGTGATGTACGAGGACGGGGTCGTCGCGGAGTATCCGCGCGCGGCGGCGGACGAGAGGACGCTCGGCCTTGCGATGGCGGGAGCGGTGCCCTGCGCGGGCGGCGAGAGCGGGACTGCCGCCAGCGCCCGGCCTTCCGGCGGAGACGGCAGGGCCCGGGCCTCGGCCGGGGCCCTGCCCGCGCCGCGCCGGGTTCTTCCTGGCTCGCGTACGGAGACACCACCCGCCCAAGCCGCGCCCCACCCCGCCCCAGGCTCCAGCCCGCAGACACCCGCCGAGACACCGCCCGCACCCCGCCGGGTCCTTCCCGGCTCCCGCACGGACACAC
The DNA here is from genome assembly GCF_016905445.1 of Streptomyces sp. G44. Taxonomy (GTDB): domain Bacteria; phylum Actinomycetota; class Actinomycetes; order Streptomycetales; family Streptomycetaceae; genus Streptomyces. The sequence continues at coordinate 16,846 of NZ_JAFEXF010000014.1, read as the reverse complement.
CCGCCGAGACACCGCCCGCGCCGCACCGGACCCCCGGCTCGCGCCCGGCCGCGTGCGCCGAAGCCGCGGGCGGCTCGGACGGTCCGGCTCCGGCTGCCGAACCCCATGCCCACGCCGAGGAAGGACCCTGACATGGCCGTCCAGAGTCTGTCCGAGGGGCGCTTGACGGCCGTGTCGCGGCTGTTGCGTTCCTCCGCCCTGCACTCCGTCGTCGCCGCCGTGCTCGTCGGCGCGCTGTTCCTCGTCGGGGCCGGCGCCGACCCCGTGGCGGCGTACGGTTCCGTCCTCAGTGGGGCCCTCGGGCCCGACGGCATCGGGTCCACCCTGACCACCGGCACCAGCATCCTCGGGCTGGCCGTGGCGCTCGCCCTCCCGATGCGGGCGGGGCTGCTGAACCTCGGCGGTGACGGCCAGCTGGTGCTCGGCGGGATCGCCGCCGCGGCCACCGGGCTGTACGTCCCGCTGCCCGCGCCGCTCGCCGTGGCCGCCGCGCTGCTCGCCGGGATGGTGGCCGGCGGCGCCTACGCCGCGCTCGCCGCCGTCTGCCAGAACCGCTTCGGCGTACCGCTGCTGGTGAGCAGCCTGCTGCTCGGCTATCCCGCGATGTCGTTCGCCTCCTACCTCGCGCGTTTCCCGCTCAAGGAGGACGGTTCCAGCCTCCCGCAGACCAGGCCGCTGCCGGACGGCGTCGCACTGCCCGCCTTCGGTGCGTCGACGGTCACCGCGGGGCTCGTGCTCGTCGCGCTCGCCGCCGCGGTGTTCGCCTTCGCGGACGCCCGCACCGCCACGGGCTACGAGATCCGCATGACGGGCCTCAACCCGCGCTTCGCCGCGTACGCGGGCGTCGACCGGCCCCGCCTCACGCTGCGCCTGATGGGCCTGTCGGGGGCGGTCGCCGGGCTGGTCGGCGCGATCGGGGTGCTCAGCTTCCCGTACCGCTTCATCGACGGCTCGCTGACCGCCGCCGGGCACACGTGGACGGGGCTCACCGCCGCGCTGCTCGCCTCGGCCGCGCCGCTCGGGACGGCCGTCGCCGCCCTGTTCTTCGCCGCGCTGGACGTCGGCGGGCTCGCCATGGAGCGCGCCACGGAGGTGCCGCGCGAGCTGACGCAGGTGCTCCAGGCCGTCGTCATCGTCTTCCTGGCCGCGCGGCTCCGGCTCACCTGGCGGCGGGCCGCCAAGACGGCACGCAGCAAGGGGGGCCTGTGATGTCCGTCGACTCCGCACTCCTGCACTCGGCGCTGCTCGCCCTCACGCCGATCCTGCTCGCCGCGCTCGGCGGCGCGGTCTGCGAGCGGGCGGGCGTGTTCAACATCGGCCTCGAAGGCATGATGCTGATCGGCTGCTTCAGCGCGGTCGCGGGCAGCTGGTCCACCGGCAGCGCGTGGCTCGGTGTCCTGTTCGGTGCCCTCGCCTCGGCGGCGTACGCGATGATCCTCGCCGTGGGAACCATCACACTGCGCGGTGACGCCGTCGTCCTCGGGGTCGCGCTCAACCTCCTCGCGGTCGGCCTGACCGGGTTCCTGCTGCGTACGGTCTTCGGCGTGCAGGGCACCTTCTCGGACCCGGAGCTGGCGGGGCTGGGCGGCCTCGACCTGCCGGGCCTCGACGCCGTTCCCTTCGTCGGGCCGGTGCTTTCCGGCCACTCCCCGCTCGTGTACGTCTCCTGGGCGGCCGTGGCCGTCGCGGCCGTGTTCCTCGCCCGCCACCCGTGGGGGCTGCGGCTTCGCGGGGTCGGCGAGGCGCCGGACGCGGCGGCGACACTCGGCGTGAGCCCGGCGAAGTACCAGTACGCGGCCGTGCTCGCCGGCGGTCTGCTGTGCGGACTCGCGGGCGCCCAACTCGCCCTCGGCAACGTCACGCTGTTCTCGGAGAACATGACGGCGGGGCGCGGCTGGATCGCCGTGGTCGCGGTCATGCTGGGCCGGGCGCTGCCGCTCGGGGTCCTGCTCGCCGCGCTGCTCTTCGGTGTCGCGGAGGCGGTCGGCTTCCGGCTCCAGGGCAACGGCCTGCCGCAGCAGGCGACCGACGCGGCCCCCTATGTGGTGACCCTCGTCGCCCTCTTCCTGTCCACGGCGCGCCGCAAGCGGCGCACGCGCCCCAAACCCGCGGGCTCCGCGCCCCGGGACCCCGAACCCCTGGTAGGAGCCTCTCCATGACGTCGCCCACCGACGCCCTGCCCGTCACCCGCGTCCCCCGCGCCGGCCTGCCCGCCCAGGCGGTCGTGGTCGGCGACCCCGGCCGCGCCGCCGCCGTCGCCGACCTGCTGTCCGACGCGAAGGAGGTGTCGTACCACCGCGAGTACCGCACCTTCACCGGCACCTGGCAGGGCACGGAGGTCGTCGTCTCCTCGCACGGCGTCGGCGCGCCCGGCGCGATCCTGCTCTTCCAGGAGCTCGCCGAGGCCGGTGTCCGCACGATTCTGCGGCTCGGCACGGCGGGCGCGATCCGCCCCGGCATCCGCGACGGGGACCTGGTCATCGCGGACGCGGCGGTACGCGACGACGGCGTGACCCAGCAGCTGATCCCCGCCGAGTACCCGGCGTTCTCCGCCCCGGAGGCGGTCATCGCCCTGGAGCGCGCGGCGCGGGCGGCCGGCGCCCCTTACCACCGGGGCGTGGTGTGGACGCGGGCGGCGTTCCAGCCGGGCTTCCTGCCGCTGCCCGGCGAGGCGTACGCGGCCGCGGGGATCGCCGCCATCGAGATGGAGCTGTCCGCGCTGTACGTCTTCGCCTCCACGCACGGCCTGACGGCGGGCGGCGCCCTGGTGGTGGACGGCGCGAACGCCGATGAACTCGTCGACGAGGACGCGCCGTTCTCGACGAGCGGCTACGACCCGCACCGCGACGTGGTGGCCCAGGGGGTCGACCGGGGCGCCCGGATAGCCTTGGACGCGCTGCGCCTGCTGGCCGCGGCCGAGCACTGACGTTTGACCGCAGCGACCAGGAGAACAGAGACCCATGCAGCTCACCGACCTGCCGCCCCAGGCCCGCGGCGGCTCCCTCGACCTGCTGGTGCACGGCGGGGACGTGCTGACCGTCGACGCCCCGGGCACGGTCGTCACGGACGGCGCGGTGGCCGTCCGCGACGGCCGCATCGTCGAGGTGGGCCCCGCCGGGCGGCTGCGCGCCGCGTACGAGCCCGCCGAGGAGATCGACGCGCGGGGCTGCCTCGTACTGCCGGGGCTCATCAACACCCACACGCACCTCGCGATGAACCTCATGCGCGGCATCGCCGACGACGTCACGCTCCAGGGCTTCCTGGCCCGCGTCATCCCGCGCGAGGCCGAGATCCTCTCCCCCGCCACGGTGACGGCCGCGCTGCGCGCCGCGATCGCCGAGTCCGTGCGCGGCGGGGTGACCACCGCGCTCGACATGTACTGGTTCCACGAGGCGGCCGAGGCGGCGGCGCGCGAGGCCGGGTGGCGGCTGCTGACCGGGCCGACGTTCATGGACGTGCCGGGCCCGCCGGACGGCCGCCCCTACGCGGAGCGGGCCGGCTGGGCGGCGGCCGACCTGAAGTCCCGTACGCCCGCGCCCGGCACCCGTCCCGTGGTCTTCGCGCACTCCGCGTACACCCTGGACCCCGCGCAGCTCACGGAGATCACCGCGCTCGCCCGGGAGCACGGCGCCCTGCTGCACCTGCACGCCGCCGAGAACGCGGGCGAGGTGGCGATGGTCGCCGAGCGGCACGGCATGCGCCCGGTGGAGCTGCTCGACGCGCTCGGCGTCCTCGGCCCCGACACGCTGCTCGCGCACGCCGTCGACCTCACGGACGCGGAGATCGCGACGCTGGCCCGCACCGGCACGGCCGTCGCGCACTGCCCGGTGTCCAACCTCAAGCTGGGCTGCGGCATCGCGCGCGTACCCGAACTGCTCGACGCGGGCGTCACGGTCGGCCTCGGCACGGACGGCGCCGTGAGCTCCAACACACTCGACGTGCTGGGCGCCGTGAAGATGGCCGCGCTGGTGCACAAGGCGGGCGGTGACCCGACGGCGGTCGGCGCCGAGCAGGCCGTCCGCATGGCGACGATCGAGTCGGCGCGTGCGCTCGGCCTCGCCGGCCAACTGGGCTCCCTGGAGGCGGGCAAGCGCGCCGACCTCGTCGTGCTCGACCTGGACCGGCCGCACCTGGCGCCCCGGCACGACCCCTGGTCGACGCTGGCGTACGCCGCCACGGCCAGTGACGTGCGGGACACCGTCGTCGACGGGCGGATTCTGCTGCGCGGGCGCACCCTGCGTACGCTGGATGAACCGGCTGTCCTGCGTGCCCTGCGGGACGCGGCGACCGACCCCGAAGTGACGAGCACCGCATGACGCCCGACGCACCCGCCCCCACCGCCTCCCACGAGCCCACCCGCGGCTTCACCGGCCGTGCCCGCGCCGCCGACCGCGACCCGCGCCTGCCGCCGGGCCAGTACGACGCGCGCGACGGCTGGCCCGTCCTGTCCGCCGAGGTGACGCCGCGCCTGGCCGCCGCCGACTGGACGTTCCGCGTGGACGGCCTGGTGGCGGCGGCTCGCACCTGGTCCTGGGACGAGGCGCACGCGCTGCCCGGCTCCGAGTACCGCGGCGACATCCACTGCGTGACCAGCTGGTCCAAGTTCGGGGTGCGCTTCGGCGGGGTGAGCCTGGACAGTTTCCTGGCCGCCGCCCGCCCGCTGCCCGGCGCCACGCACGTCGTCGCGTACTCCCACACCGGCTACACCACCAGCCTGCCGCTCGCGGACGTGACGGGCGGCAAGGCGTGGATCGTCTGGGAGTACGGGGACGAGCCGCTGCCCGCCGAGCACGGCGGCCCGGCCCGGCTGATCGTCCCCCACCTCTACTTCTGGAAGAGCGCCAAGTGGATCGCGGGCCTGCGCCTGCTGGACCGCGACGAGCCCGGCTTCTGGGAGCAGAACGGCTACCACCACCGGGGCGACCCGTGGGCCGAGGAGCGCTACGCAGGTGACTGAGACCCCGTATCAGAAGGGCGTCTTCGTGCCGCCGACACGTTTCGCCGTGCCCGGCCGGATCGCCGTGAGCAACCGCGCCGCCGCCCTGTGGCAGCGGGCGCTGATCACGGAGATCCGCCGGGAGACGGCGGCGGTGTCGACGTTCCGGCTGAAGGTCCCCGACTGGCAGGGGCACCTGCCGGGCCAGCACCTGATGCTGCGGCTCACGGCGGCGGACGGCTATGTCGCCCAGCGGCACTACTCCATCGCCTCCGCGCCCGACGGCAGCGGTGAGATCGAGCTGACCCTCGACCACGTGCCGGGGGGCGAGGTGTCCGGGCATCTGCACACCGTGGCCCGGGTCGGGGACACGGTCGAGGTGCGCGGGCCGCTGTCCGGCTTCTTCGCGTGGCCGGGCGACCGCCCGGCGCTGCTGCTCGGGGCCGGTTCGGGCGTGGTGCCGCTGATGTCGATGGTCCGCCACCACCGCCTCGCGGGTCTCACCGTGCCACTGCGGCTGATCGTCTCGGCGCGCACGCCCGAGGAGCTGATCTACGCCGACGAGTACGCGGACGAGACCCGCGCCGTGCTGACCCGCACCGAAGGCCGGTTGCACGCGGGGCACCTGGCGCCCCTCCTCAGTGACGAGGCGCGGCCCGAGGGCGGCTGGGAGGCGTACGTCTGCGGCTCCAACGGCTTCGCGGAGCACGCCTCGCGGCTGCTGGTGGAGGCCGGCCAGCCGGTGGACCGGATCCGGATCGAACGCTTCGGCTGAGGCCGCGCCAGGCGGCGGACACGGTCAGCTCTCACACCGGACGTGCGCCAGGGCCCCAACTCCTCCCGGGGGCGCTGCGCTTCGTCGTCGGCCTCCACCGGCCGGCCGGCTGTGACCTGGAGTTCTCCCCTTGGAGGCGGGCCGCCGTTTCCCGCTGCCCGGGGTGGGCAGTGATCACGCGTTCCCCCGAGCAAGGGGGCTGCTGAGGGCACCTCGCGACGCCGTAAGGTTGGGGCGTACGCAAGGGAACATCGGAAGGAGGCCTGGGTGATCGAGCTCGAGGGGGTTCCCGAGCTGGTCGACCCGGTCATGGTGGCCGCGTTCGAGGGCTGGAACGACGCCGGCGACGCCGCCTCCGCCGCGGTCGCGCACCTCGACAAGGAGTGGAAGGGCGAGGTGTTCGCGGCGCTGGACGCCGAGGACTACTACGACTTCCAGGTCAACCGCCCGACCGTCTGGCTCGACGACGGGGTACGCAAGATCACGTGGCCGACGACCCGGCTCTCGGTGGTCCGCGTCGGCGGCGACAAGCCGCGCGACCTCGTCCTGGTCCGCGGGATCGAGCCGTCCATGCGCTGGCGGTCGTTCTGCAACGAGATCCTCGGCTTCGCGCACGAACTGGGCGTCGAGCTGGTGGTGATCATGGGTGCGCTGCTCGGCGACACCCCGCACACCCGGCCGGTCCCGGTCAGCGGCGTGACATCCGACGCGGACCTGGCGCGCACCATGGATCTGGAGGAGACGAAGTACGAGGGTCCGACGGGCATCGTCGGCATCCTCCAGGAGGCGTGCACGCACGCGGGCGTCCCGGCGGTCAGCCTCTGGGCGGCGGTCCCGCACTATGTCTCGCAGCCGCCGAACCCGAAGGCCACGCTCGCGCTCCTCAACCGCCTGGAGGACCTGATCGGCGTGCGCATCCCGCTGGGCGAGCTGGCCGAGGACGCGCGTGCCTGGCAGCTCGGCGTGGACCAGCTGGCCGCCGAGGACAGCGAGGTCGCCGAGTACGTCCAGTCGCTGGAGGAGGCGCGGGACACCGCCGAGCTCCCGGAGGCCTCGGGCGAGGCCATCGCCCGGGAGTTCGAGCGCTATCTGCGGCGCCGCGACGGTGGCGGTGACGGCGGCGGGCCCTACTCGCGCGACACCCCGAGCGACCGGACCCGCCCCCCGAAGCCCAAGCCCGCGCAGCGGCCCGGCCAGGATGCGGAAGGGCCGGTCGCGGAGGGCGAGGGCGAGGGCGAGAGCTCCTCGGGTTCCGAGAATTCCCCGGACGACTGAGAGGTTCCGGCCGGAGCGGGCGGAGGGGGCTGCCCCTCCGCCCGCTCCGCCATGGTGGCTACGCGCAAGTGAACTTGGCCGCGGCCCAGTCCCCGTGATCCCCGCTCCTGGAGCCGTTGGTGTCCTTCACCTTGAGCTCCACGTGCCGGGCGCCGCGTATGTCGACGTCCACCGGCACGGTCGCCGAGGCGCCCGTCACCTTCGGAGAGGTCCACAGCACCTCGCCGTCCGCCTCGACGGAGAAGGCCACCTCCCCGTAGCCGTTGATCTCGTCGTCGATGCCCACGTCGGCGGTGAACTTCGTGCAGCGCCCGCCCGGGTAGACCTCGATGGCGGAGTCCGCGTGCGCCCCGATCCCCTTCTCGTAGATCTTGCCCGCGAGGGTCAGCGTCCGGCCGTCGGCGGCGCCCGACTCGCCGTTGCTGCGGTCGCGCTCGGCGGGCCCGTAGCCGTTGGTGGACTCCAGCCACACCATGTCGCTCACCCAGGTGGCGTGGTCGCCCGGCGCCTCGGGCATCACGCCGAGCGCGAACCGCTGGACGGCGGTCCGCTCCTGGCCCGCCGAGCGGTGGCGGGCGCGCGCGGTCAGCGGTGGGAGGTGTTGCCGCGGCCGTTCTGCATGCCGCCGCCGTAGAACTGCTCGTCGGCGCCGCGCGCGAGGCTCTGCGTGGTGGTGTCCTTCGTCCAGGACAGGCCCTTGGTCTCGGCCCACAGCCGGGTGCCGTCGGCGCGGTACAGGGCGAAGCGCAGCGGTGACTTGTAGGCCCGCAGCGTCACCTTGGAGGTGCTGAACTCGTAACGGTCGCTCTTCTCGCGCCACTTGGTGTGCGGGGCCCGGCCCTGCGGCAGGACGATGTCCTTGCCGGTCGGGTCGGTGAACGTGCCGTCGGGGGCCAGTTCGAGGCGGAAGGTCTCCGTGGAGACGAAGGTGACGCGGGCCGCGGCCCGGCCCGCGCTCAGGCGGTAGACGCCGCCCGCGTGGTCGAAGCCGGTGACGTCCCCGACGGTGGTGGCGGGGGCGTCGGCGGCCTGCGCCGGGGCGTCTCCGCCGGGCACCGCGAACGCCGCGAGGAGGCCCAGCAGGGCGGCGGCGACCGCCGTTCTGAAGCGCGTGGGAGATCTCATGGCGGAGGTCTAGCGCGTCGACCCCCGCCGGGGCCATGGACTGTTGCCGGGCCGCTCCTGGATTTGTGGAGCGGCCCGTTCAGCGGGCGGGTGCGGGGACGGGTGCTACAGGGCCACGCCGAGCAGCGCGTCCACGGCGCGGGACACGACGCCGGGCGCTCCCTCGTCCGTACCGCCCTCGGCGGCCTGGCGGGCGGCCCAGCGGTCGACGGCGGCGAGCGCCGACGGTGCGTCCAGGTCGTTCGCGAGGGCCTCGCGGAGTTCCTCGACGAGCGCCTCGGCGGGCGGCCCGTCGGGGCGCGAGACGGCGGCGCGCCAGCGGCCGAGCCGCTCCACGGCCTCCGTGAGAACGGAGTCGGTCCACTCCCAGTCCGCGCGGTAGTGGTGCGCGAGGAGGGCGAGGCGGATCGCCGCCGCGTCGACGCCGTCGCGCCGCAGCTTCGACACGAAGACGAGGTTGCCCTTGGACTTCGACATCTTCGCGCCGTTCAGGGCGACCATGCCGGCGTGGACGTACGCCTTGGCGAAGGGGTACTCGCCCGTCAGCGCCTGGGCGTGCGAGGCGCCCATCTCGTGGTGCGGGAAGGCGAGGTCCGAGCCGCCGCCCTGCACGTCGAAGCCCATCCCCAGGTGGTCAAGGGCGATGGCCACGCACTCGATGTGCCAGCCGGGCCGGCCGCGGCCCAGGGAGCCGCCGTCCCAGCTCGGCTCGCCCTCGCGGGCCGCCATCCAGAGCATCGGGTCGAGGGGGTTCTTCTTGCCGGGGCGCTCGGGGTCGCCGCCGCGCTCGGCGGAGAGCAGCTTCATGGCGGCGGCGTCGAGCCCGGACACCTCCCCGAAGTGGGCGTCGGACTCGACGGAGAAGTAGGTGTCGCCCTCCAGTTCGTAGGCGGCGCCCAGGTCGCGGAGGCGTTCGACGAGCGGCACGATGCCGGGTATCGCCTCGACGGCCCCGATGTAGTGCCGCGGCGGCAGGAGCCGCAGCGCGGTCATGTCCTCGCGGAACAGAGCGGTCTCGCTCTCGGCGAGAGCGACCCAGTCCTTGCCGTCGCGGGTGGCGCGTTCCAGGAGCGGGTCGTCCACGTCGGTCACGTTCTGGACGTAGTGAACCTGCCGCTTGGTGTCGAGCCACACGCGCTGCACGAGGTCGAACGCGTTGTAGGTCGCCGCGTGACCCATGTGGGTCGCGTCGTACGGAGTGATGCCGCAGACGTAGATACGGGCGACGGGACCGGGGTCGAGGGTGACGAGCTCACCGGTCGCGGTGTCGTGGATCCGGAGGTCGCGGCCCTTGCCAGGAAGGGCGGGGACCTCAGAAGCGGGCCAGGCATGCATGACCTGAGCCTAACCGGACGGGGCGTCCGTATACGAGTGGGGATCATCGATCGGTGTCCGGGCGGGCCCTCTTGCGGCGCCGCCCGGTCCGTGCGGTGCCCCGTGCGCGGCTCCGGGCGGTCCGCGCGGCACCCGGTGCGCGGCGCTAGACCGGCGGCCAGGGGATCGCGGGCCACTCGCCCGACGGCTCGGGATGGCGGCCGGAACGCACCAGGGCGTCCACCCGCGCGCGCAGTGCGTCGGTCTCCGCCGCCGTGATGAGCCCGGCGAGCCGCTCGGCGAGGGCGGCGCCCTCCTTGAGGGCGTCTTGCAGGGCCTGGAGGACCTCCACGGCCTCCCCGGTCAGCGGCTCCCCCGCCCAGCCCCACAGCAGCGTGCGCAGCTTGTCCTCGGCGTTGAAGGTGACGCCGTGGTCGATGCCGTACAGGCGCCCGCCCGCGGCCAGCAGGTGGCCGCCCTTGCGGTCGCCGTTGTTGATCACGGCGTCGAGCACCGCGAGCCGCCGCAGCCGGGGGTCGTCCGCGTGCACGAGCAGCGCGGTGCGGTCCTCGTCGACCTGGGCGCGCCCGACCGCCTTCCAGCCCTCTTCGGGCTCGTCGGCGTCGACCAGGGCGAGCAGCGCCTCGTCGCCCGAGGGCTCGATCCACAGCTGGCACATGCCCTGGCCGTAGGGCCCGTCCCGCAGCACGGTCGGCGGCACGAGGTCCCAGCCGGTGGCGCGCGACACCTCGTACGCGGCGACCTCGCGCTGGGCGAGCGTGCCGTCGGGGAAGTCCCACAGGGGGCGCTCCCCCGCGACCGGTTTGTAGACGCAGGCCGCCTCCTCGCCCTCGTGGGCGACCGTGCAGTAGAGCACCGCGTTCGAGGCCTCGCGGATCTGGCCGCGCACGGTGAGCTCCCCGTGCGTGAGGAGCGTGACGGGGTCGGCGGTCGTCACGCTCCCCGCCGGTATCCGTTCTGACGCGGGCATACGTGTCCTTCCGGGTCGAGCGGGAGGCTGCACAGCGGGCACGGCGGGCGGCCCGCGTTCACGACGTCGAGGGCCCGCTTGGCGAACGCGCGGGCCTGGGCGCCGGTGAGCCGGACGCGGAGCATCGGCGGGCCGTTCTCCTCGTCCTGGAGGAGCTTCTCCTCGGCTTCGGCGAGGTCGTCCTCGGAATCGGCGTCCAGTTCGACGAGGGCCTGCGCCTCGACGATCATCCGCTCCGCCTCGCCGTCCCAGGCGAGCGCCATCGTGCCGACGCGGAACTCCTCCTCCACCGGGGAGTCGAGCGGCGCGCTGTCGGTGATCTCGGCGGGGGCGACGGCCGGCACGGCGGCGCTGCCCCCGCTGCGGCGCACCACCTCGTCGAGGAGCTCCTCCATGCGTTCGGCGAGGGCGGCCACCTGGGTCTTCTCCAGGGCGACGCTGGTCACCCTGACGCCCGCCGAGGCCTGGAGGAAGAACGTACGCCGTCCTGGCAGCCCGACCGTTCCCGCGACGAAACGCTCCGGAGGGTCGTAGAGGAACACCTGACGGGACACGTCCTGTCTCCATTGGATCGACTGCGAGGGGGCTGCTGCTGCAAACGCTTCACCCTACTGCGGGCGACGATCACGGTGCGCCCGCACCGCCCCCCACCGTCGCGTCGTCGCCCGGCGGCTCCTCCCTCGGGACCAGGGAGGCGAAGTCGCCGGTGTCCCCGAGGCGTACCAGGAAGGGGCGCAGCCGGGTGTAACGGATGACGGTGACGGAGCAGGGCTCCACGGAGATGCGCTGGAACAGGTCGAGGTGGAGCCCGAGGGCTTCCGCGACGAGGGACTTGATGATGTCCCCGTGGGAGCACATCAGGTAGACGGCGTCCTCGCCGTGCTCGTGCTCCACGCGCGCGTTCCACTCGCGCACCGCCTCGGCGGCGCGCGTCTGCATGGCCCGCATGGACTCGCCGCCGGGGAAGGCGGCCGCGGACGGATGCCGCTGGACGACCTCCATCAGCGGCTCGTCGGCCAGCTCGGCGAGCTTGCGGCCGGACCAGTCGCCGTAGTCGCACTCCCCGATGCGGTCCTCGGTGTGCGCCTGGAGCCCGGGGCGGGCGGCGAGCAGCGGTGCGACGGTCTCCCGGCAGCGCTGCAAGGGGCTTGTGACGACTTCGGCGAGGGGTACGCCGGCGAGCCGGGCCGGCAGGGCGGCGGCCTGCTCGGCGCCGCGCTCGTCGAGGGCCACGCCGGGCGTCCACCCGGCGAGGAGTCCCGCGGTGTTGGCGGTGGAGCGTCCGTGCCGGACGAGGATCAGCGTGGGCATGCGGACCAGCCTAAGCGCCGGGAGTGATACCTCCGGGGTGGCTGGGAACTATGTGCGGTGTGATTGTCGACTGTGCCATTTACCGAGAGGGTCGCCGCAGCGAGGGCCCGCACGACTTCTCCGACGCCTTGGACGAGGCGCGGGCCACGGGCGAGGCGTTCGTCTGGATCGGCCTGCACGAACCGACCGAGAGCGAGTTCGAGAAGGTCAGCGAGGAGTTCGGGCTCCATCCGCTGGCCGTGGAGGACGCCCTCAAGGCCCATCAGCGGCCCAAGCTGGAGGTGTACGACGACTCGCTGTTCATGGTGCTCAAGCCGGTGGTGTACGAGCCGCACACCGACAACGTCTCCTCCGGCGAGGTCATGATCTTCATGGGCGACTCGTTCGTGGTGACCGTCCGGCATGGCGAGGGCGCCCCGCTCGGCGCCGTGCGCGACCGCCTGGAGGCCGACCCGGATGTCCTGAAACACGGGCCGACGGCGGTCCTGTACTCGATCGCCGACGCCTCCGTGGACCACTATCTGGAGGTCGCCGACGAGTTGCAGGAGGACCTGGAGGGCCTGGAGACGGAGGTCTTCTCGCCGGACGGCGGCGGTTCGCGGAACACGGCGTCCAGGATCTACAACTTCAAGCGGCAGATCCTGGAGTTCCGCCGGGCGACCGGGCCCTTGGCGCTGCCCCTGGCGCGCCTCTCCGGAGCGGGCCCCTTCGGCCCTCCGGTGCCCTTCGCCGACGAGACGGCGCAGCCCTTCTTCCGGGACGTCAACGACCACCTGACTCGCGTGAACGAATCCGTGGAGGGCCTTGACCGGCTGGTGTCGGACATCCTGTCCGCGCATCTGGCGCAGATGAGCGTGCGGCAGAACGACGACATGCGGAAGATCTCGGCGTGGGCGGCCATGGCCGCGGTCCCGACGATGATCGCGGGGATCTACGGCATGAACTTCGAACACATGCCGGAGCTGCACTGGACGTGGACGTACCCGGCCGTGATCGTCGTGATGGTCATCCTCGAAGTGCTCCTGTACCGCATGTTCAAGCACCGCGACTGGCTGTAGTAGGCCGCCTCTTCGGAGAGACGGCCTGGTTCTCGGGAGAGGCGGTCTGGTTCTTCGGGACCTCGGCCTGGCCCTTCGGAGGAGCGGTCCGGGCGTACTCGGTGGCCGGGCTCGCGGGCCCGGTCAGGGCGTCGCGCCGCTCGGGCCGCTTCAGGGACACCATCCGCCGCCAGCCGCCGAGCCGCTCGTACGCGTACACGGCGTGGATGCCCGTGGCGAGCGCCTTCCGCTTCGTGGGCGGCCAGCGCAGGATGCGCCCCATGTGGTCCAGCACGGCGAGGCTCACGTCGCGGTGGACGCGGATCTCGGTGAGCGCGCACTCGCGCAGGACGCGGTGGATGGCGTGGCCGTGTCCGGCGGACGCGAGGCGCAGCAACTCCTCGTGGCAGTAGGCGAGGTGGTCGTCCTCGTCGTGGGAGATCATCCGGACCGCGCGGCCGATCTCCGGGTCGTCGGCGAAGCACTTGAGCAGCAGCCGCATCTGCTCGGAGGCGCGCTGCACGGTGACCCGGCTGTGCGCGAGGTGCACGACGACGTCCCGGACGGTCAGCTCCCGGTCGCCCTTCAGCTGCTCGTGGGCGAGGCCGATGCCGTGCCTCTCCAGCAGCATCGTGTAGTCGGTCTCGTGCGGTACGTCGACGGGGCGCAGGCCGCGCTTCTCCAGCAGGGCGCGGAAGATCCGGGCGTGCTTGTCCTCGTCGGCGGCGTGCCGGGTGATCCCGGGGACGAGTGCGCGCTCGCCGGCGGGGACGAGCGCGGCGATGCGGGCGTTCTCCCAGCCGCCCTGTGCCTCGCCGCCGGCGGCGATGGAGCAGAAGAGCCGGAACGACTCGTCGTCGCCGAGGATCTCCTCGAAGACGCTCCTGGCCGAAAGCATCACCGGCACCTCCATGCCCCTGTGCGCGGACCCGCGAGGCCCGCCGCCGGCCCGTGCCGGCCTCCGTCGGCCCGTGCCGACGTCCGCAGAGAAGCAGTCAAGTGCGCGGCCCGGTGGCGGGCAACAGGTGCGCGGGCCGGCTCGGCCGGACTGGGGACGCCGACGGGCGGGCCCGAGGCCGTAACCGGGGGGCCGGTGCCGCGTTGTTCCCCGTGACGGCCGTGGCGGGGAAGACCCCCCGAGCCCCCACCACGGCCGCGGAAAATACTCCTCCGGCGTTACGCCAGTCCGGCGCGGTCCAGCGCCTCGGTGCCGGCCCGCAGCGCGGCGATCCGCTCCTCCAGCGTGAAGCCGGCGGGCGACAGCGTGAGCGTGGTGACACCGGCCGCCGCGTAGGCCTGCATCCGGTCGGCGATCCGCTCCACGGAGCCGAGCAGCGCCGTCGAGTCGATCAGCTGCCGCGGGATGGCGGCGGCCGCGCCGTCCTTGTCGCCCGCCAGGTACTTCTCCTGGATCTCGGCGGCCTCCTTCTCGTACCCCATGCGCCGCGCGAGCTGGTTGTAGAAGTTCTGCTTGGGGCTGCCCATGCCGCCGACGTACAGCGCGGTGTAGGGCCGGAACATGTCCGCGAGGGCGTCGATCCGGTCGTCCCCGCCGACCGCGATCGGCAGCGTCGGGACGACGTCGAAGCCGTCCATGGTCTTGCCGGCCTTCTCGCGCCCGGCGCGCAGGTGGCGCAGCGTGGTCTCCTCCAGGTGCTCGGCGGCCGGGAAGATCAGCAGGGCGCCGTCGGCGATCTCGCCGGTCTGCTCCAGGTTCTTCGGGCCGATCGCGGCGATGTACAGCGGGATGTGCTCGCGCTGGGGGTGGACGGTCAGCTTGAGGGGCTTGCCGGGGCCGCCGGGCAGCGGCAGCGTCCAGTGCTCGCCCTCGTGGGTGAGGCGTTCGCGGGCCATCGCCTTGCGGACGATGTCGACGTACTCGCGCGTGCGGGCCAGCGGCTTGTCGAACTTCACGCCGTACCAGCCCTCGGAGACCTGCGGGCCCGAGACACCGAGGCCGAGGCGGAACCGGCCACCGGAGAGCGAGTCGAGGGTGGCGGCCGTCATCGCGGTCATCGCGGGCTGGCGGGCCGGGATCTGGAAGATCGCGGAACCGATGTCGATGCGTTCGGTCTGCGCGGCCACCCAGGTGAGCACCGTCGCGGCGTCCGAGCCGTAGGCCTCCGCGGCCCAGCAGACCGCGTAGCCGAGCCGGTCGGCCTCCTTGGCGACGGCGAGATTGTCCGCGTCCATCCCGGCGCCCCAGTAGCCGAGGTTGATCCCGAGCTGCATGGCCGATCCCCTAACCGCTGTACTGACGAGTAACGTCCCTGTGCCGGGGACTGTAGCGCGCGGCCGGCTGATCCGTCAGGGGGCGGTGGGTTCCCCGCGCGGGTGGCCGAGTTCTCCACAGTCGCCGGTTTGTCCACAGGCTGGCCCGCCATCCCTGCCCGGCCAGTAATCTCAGCGCCCATGGAGCAGAGGCATCTCGGCCGCACCGGCCTGCGCGTGTCCCGCATCGGACTCGGCACCCTCACGTGGGGCCGTACCGAGGAGAGCGACGCCGCCGAGCTGTTGAAGGTGTTCTGGGAGGCGGGCGGCACCCTCGTCGACACGGCGGATGTGTACGGCGACGGCGGGTCGGAGTATCTGCTCGGTCGCCTGATCGAGCGGCTCGTCTCCCGGCGCGACCTGGTCATCGCCACCAAGGCGGGCAGCGTGCCCGACCCCGAGCGGCGCTTCGACGGCTCGCGGGGCCATCTGCTCGCCGCCCTCGACGCCTCCCTCGCCCGCCTCGGCACGGATTACGTGGACCTGTGGCAGGTGCACGCCTTCGACCCGGCCACCCCGCTCGACGAGACCCTCCAGGCCCTCGACATCGCGGTCAGCAGCGGCCGCGCGCGCTACGCGGGAGTCTCCAACTTCTGCGGCTGGCAGCTCGCCAAGGCAGCGACGTGGCAGCTCGCGATGCCGGGCGCGCGCACCCGTATCGCCAGTACGCAGATGGAGTACTCCCTGCTCCAGCGCGGCGTCGAGCGCGAGGTGCTGCCCGCCGCCATCGACCTGGGGGTGGGCCTGCTGCCCTCCTCGCCGCTCGGCCGGGGAGTGCTCACCGGGAAGTACCGCCGCGCGACCCCCGCCGACTCGCGCGGCGCCTCCGACCAGATGGCGCCCTTCGTCGCGCCGTACCTGGACGACGCGGCCGGGCACATCGTCGACGCGGTCGCCACGGCCGCCGACGGGCTCGCGGCGACCCCGCTCCAGGTCGCGCTCGCCTGGGTGCGGGACCGCCCCGGGGTGACGGCCCCGATCGTCGGCGCGCGCACCGCGCAGCAGCTCACGGCCGCGTTGTCAGTGGAGACCCTTAGTCTTCCTGACGAGATCTGCCAGGCGCTCGACGATGTGTCGGCGCCCGTGCACCGCTATCCCGATCACGACTGGAGCACGCTGTGAGTACGGAACCCGCTGCCGCGGAGGACCCCGGAGCCGCTGCCGCGGAGCGAGTGGAGTCACCCGGTGCGGAGGACACCGCGCCGTCGGACCAGGAGGGCGTGGCGGAGCGCTCCGAGGAGGAGAGCTCCGAGGACGGCTCCGAGGGGACGCCGAAGCCGGTGAGCGAGACCGCCGACGGCGCCGCCGGAAGCGGGGACGCGGCACGGCCGACCGGCGCAGGGACAGGACCCGACCAGCCCCCCGCCCCGCCGGAGCCCGCCGCGCCGACAGGCGAGGACGGCGTGGACGAGGGCTCCGGGGCGGCGGAGAAGGCCGAGGGCGCGACCGAGGACGGCGAGGCCGCGGCTCTGTCCGAGGCCGAGGCGGAGATCGCCGCGCAGCGGGAGTTGCGGGAGCGGATCGAGCAGCGCAAGGCGTCGAAGGAAGGGCCCATCGAGGCCGGGACGAAGCTGAGCGGGACCGCCGCCGATCTGCTCGCCGCCGTCCGCGCCGTGGAGAGCGGTGAGAAGCCCCTCGCCAGCGCCTTCCGGGAGCCGGAGCCCGCACGGCGCAGGCCCGCCCCGGCACCCGCGCGGGAGCCCGCGCGCCGCCGCGCTCGGCTCGGCCGCGGTCGCCGTCGGCATCGGCCTCGGCGCCGGCCTGCACAGCCGCATCCAGTGGGGCCTGATAGCCGCGCTGCTCTTCATCGC
>NZ_JAFEXF010000149.1 GCF_016905445.1 Streptomyces sp. G44 | reverse complement strand
GGCGTACAGCGAGCGGCGCAGGCCGGGCGCGTCGAAACGTATTCGGTCGGCCGCGCGGCGCACGAGCTCCGCCGCCTCCGCCGGGTGCAGGGACGCCCCGTCGAGCGCGTCCGCCGCGCCGGCCCGCAGGACGAGCTCCGCGTCGGCGCCCGCGTCCGCCGCCCCGGGCACGTGCGCGGCGGCCGTCAGGAGCAGCAACTCACGCGTTTCCGAGGGGAGCTCGGAGGGGTCGACGCCGCCGTACCGAGGTGGAGAGGCGTCGTACAGCCGCCGGGGCAGCGGAACCCGCCCCGCCAACTGATCCGGCGTCAGCGCGGCGACGAGCGCGCGGAGCACGCCCGGGTTGCCGCCCGCCGCCTGAAGGATTTCCTCGCGTACGACGGTGTCCGCGACACCCCCCGTGAGGTCGTCGAAGAGCTCGGCGGCCTCCCCCGGCGCCAGGGGAGCGAGACGGACGACGGGCAGCGCCGCCAGCTGCGGATCGTCCGCGCGGTGAGCGGCGACAGAAAGGATGAGGCCCACGGGGCGCGGGCCCCCGAGGCGGCGGGCGGCGAACCCCAGGGCGGCGCGGGAAGCGGCGTCCCACAGGTGGGCGTCGTCCACGCACACCAGCAGTGGGCGCCCGCCCGCGAGATCACGGACCACGGCGAGCAGGGCCCCCGGCTCCTCCGGCAGCGGACGCGCCACCGCCCCCGCACACCAGAGGGAGTGGACCCCGCTGTACGGGATCAAACTCTCGGCGGGGACGGCACGCGTGCTCAGCACCGTCCCCGACCGGAGGGAACGGAACGAGCGGACGGCGTGGTCGAGCAGCGTGGTCCGGCCGAGCCCCGGCGCCGCCGCCAGCACCAGGGCTCCGCCACGCCCTTCGCGTACGCCGGACAACAGTGCGCCCACGGCGTTCAGTTGGGCACTCCGGCCGTATATCCGAAGGGGGTCCGTCACAGTCGTCAGTCCGGCCACGACCGTCACGTTACTTCTGCGTAAAACTTCTTGGAAGCCTCTCAGGAGGTGTGCGGGCAGTTGCCCCGGTACTCCTCGATCGTCGTGCTCGGCCGGGGGAGCGGGCAGAGGAACTGCTCATAGCGGACGTCGTTGTCGATGAACCGCTTGAGCCACGAGACGCTGTACTTCGCGATGGTGGTGTTCGAGGTGTTCGGGGTGAAGTGACTCGCGCCGTTCAGCTCCAGATACGCCTTGTCGAGAGAGCCGGGAAGGCTTTCGTAGAAGGGCTCCGAATGCGAGGAGACCGGCGCGACCGTGTCACCGTCCGCGCCGACGACCAAGGTGGGCGTACGCAGTTCGGGCCACGTCTTGTCGAGGTTCCAGCCGGTCAGCGGGATCGCCGCCTGAAGTCCCGGCCGGCTCTTGGCGGCCTCCAGCGAGCCGCCGCCGCCCATCGAGTGGCCCATGACGCCGAGCCGGCTGCTGTCGACGCGCCCGCGCACGCTGCTGCGCTGCGTCAAGTAGTCGAGTGCGGCCAGGAGTTGGCTGCCTCTGCTGTCGGGCTGGTCGAGTGTGGTGAGGGTGTCGATGGTGAAGACGACGAATCCCTGCGAGGCGAGCCGCGGCCCGAGCCACGAGATGGACGACTGGGTGGCCGTGAAGCCGGGGGAGATCGCCACGGCGCCGAACGTGCCGTCGGCGGTGGTCGTCGGGTAGTAGATCGTGCCGCCCCCGAAGCCGGTGACGCCCAGGGACGGCACGCGGGTCTCGGACACGGCGTAGTGGCCGCGGGGGGCCTCGATGCTGGACACGGTCGGCGCGGGACCGCGTTCGTAGGGATTCTCCGCGGCGCCCGCGCTGCCCGACTGGGCGGTGATCAGTCCCCCCACGGCGAGGAGGGCGGCGAGCGACGCCCGCAGGAGGCGCGGCCGCAGCCGGGACCTGCGCGGGGACGGAGGGCTGCCGGGGGTCTCGACACTGAACTGCTGCACGACGGTCGCATCCTTTCGACGGTGCGATGACTGGCAGCGGCTACTGTCCGGGCACCTCCGTCCCGGGCACATCGGCGAAATCACCGGCCTTGCACGACTGGGCGACGGAGCGATGAACACCGTACGGGCGCCGGAGGCGCCGTGGACGTCGTCGCGGGTGTGGGGCGTCGCCGGCGTCGTCGCGCGGTCAGCGCCGGGCGAAGACGACTTCGGGGTGCTGCGCGACCGGCCCGTCCAGGAGCGGCTGTCGCTCGCCGCGCAGCCACTTCCCGAAGAAGGCGCCTACGTACGCGCGGGTGATCTCCTGGGAGCGCTCACCGGAGAGCGGCACCTCGGGATCCACCATCCCCGCCTGTTCCGCCAGAACCGGAACGTCCGTGAAGGTGAAGTGCCCGGAGCCTCGCACGGTGAGCCAGCGCTTCCAGCCGTCGAGGCCCTGCCAGGTGCGGTCCCAGTTCTTGCCGTCCTCGCGTCCCGGCGTGTGCTCGGCCTCCGTTCCGACCATCAGGAAGGGGCGGCCGTCGATCCCGGCGGGCTCCGTGTGGAAGCTGCCGTCCATGTTCACGCCCGCCCGCACCCGAGGGTCGGCCGTCATGGTGGCGAGCGCGGCGGCCCCGCCGATGGAATGCCCGCCGGCCCCGATCCGCCCGGAGTCGATCATCCCGGCGTGCCGCCAGGAAGCGTGCCGGCCCGTCAACCGGTCGATGACGTGGGAGAGATCCTTGGCCCGTCCCTCGGTGACGGTCTTGAGCATGCCCGGTTCCTGGGCGGGACCGCAGGCCCGGCAGGTGAGAACGCGCCCGCCGGGGAAGGCCGTGCCGACGGACTCGTAGGCGTGGTCGACGGTGGCGACGACGAATCCGCGCGAGGCCAGTTCCTCGGCGAGGTGCGTCAGGGTCGAGCGGGGCGCGGTGAACCCCGGGGAGAGCACGACCAGCGGAAAGCGCCCCGCCGCGGGCCGCGTCCCGGAGCGCGCGAAGGTGCGGGTGGAGCTGTACGCGGCGGGGGACATCTGCCCCTCCACCTTCCAGTGCTCCACCAGCAGCCGGGCCTCTTCCGTGGAGGTGTACGGGGTGGGGTGCCCGCCGCCCCGCCGTCCGGGGTAGTAGAGGGACACCATCAACTCCCGCGCCTGCGCCGAGGGCGCCCACGGATCGCGGCGGCTCTTGTCGACGAGGTGCAGTGTGTCCCGCCCCACGGCGTATCGCCCGGTGGGGCGCGGCAGGCTCAGCGGAGCCGTGGCCACGTCGGTCGCCGTGGCGCGGTCGGTGCCGCCGGAGGGCGAGGCGTGGGCCGTCACCGCACCGGCGGCGGGCACGGCGAGTGCGAGAGCGAGGGCGGTCACAACGGCGCGTCTGGACAGGGTGGTTCGGGATGAGGTCATGTCCCAGGACGTTAGGCGCCGGGGAAGGAGGGCGCGTCGATCCACGGGCTGACGCGTACCAGACCGTGGAGGTACGTGCCGGTCAGCTTCTGGTAGGAGGTGCGATTCGGCCACGGCCGGAGGTGCGGAGGACACGCGGCGGCGTACGCCGTGGTCGTGGCCCGGTCATGGCCCGTTCGAGGACGGCCGTGGGGGTGGCCGCGCTTGCGCGACGCGACCCCCGCCCACGGCCCCTCGGCCGCCGCCCCGGGGATGACGGCGGCACCCTCAGCGGCGCCGACACCACTGAGGCGTTCAGAAGGACTGCCTGATGCTTCCGCCGGCAGGTGGCGCGCGGATGCGGGACGTCGAAGATTTCTCCCGCCCTCACGCCCTCACGTCCGCCTCACACCCTCACGTCCGCCTCCCGTCCGCCTCACGCTCGCTTCACGCCTCCCACTCGCCGTACGCCTCCCGCCTCACCCGCCGCGTCCGCGTCCGCCTCCCGCAGAAGCACCCGGAGCCGACGCAGCCCGCGCCGCGCGTGACTCTTGACCGTGCCCAGCGGCCAGCCGGTGCGCTCGGCGATCTGTGACTGCGTGAGGTCCTCGTAGAACGCCAGACACAGCACCGTCCGCTGCGGCACCGGCAACCGCGCCAGCTCCGCCGCCACCAGCACCCGGTCGAGCACCACGTCCGCCTCCTCGCGATGCGGCCGCTCCGAGGCGTACCGCGCCTCCGCGCCTGCGACGAGGGCCACCCTGCGGGAGCGTGCGGCCAACGCGTCCGCGATCTTCCGCCGAGCGATGCCGGTCAACCAGGCCGTGGGGCTGCCGAGTTCGGGCCGGTAGGCCGCCCGGCCGCGCCACGCGGCGAGGAAGACCTGCTGGGCGACGTCCTCCGCCTCACGGCTGTCGCCGAGCGCGCGCCTGGCCAAAGCCTGGACCCGAGGCCCCCACTGCCGGTACACCGCGGCGAGACACGCCTCGTCACCGCGTGCCAGCCCCGCCGCCAGGGCCTCACCCCGGTCCGGCACTTCGGCGAAGGCCCGCGCGGGCCGCCGCGGCACCCCTGCGCTCATCGACGCTCGTCAGCTCCTCGTCACCGCTCGCCAACCGCCTTGCTCCCGACGCGCATCGCTCAGGCGGGCCGTTGCCCCGGTCACGGCCGCGCCATACTCGGAGCGGCTTCGCGCATGCGGCAACCCGCGTCGTTCGTGCGTCGTATCGTGAGCGGATGAGCGACCCCGAGGGACGCGGCGAGCCCTCCGAACGTACGAACCCCGAACTGAGAAACGCCGAACATGCGTACCAGGAACGTGCGAACTTCGACGGCACGGATCCCGAACGCGCGGACCCGGAGGCGCGGGACCTCCCCAAGGGCACCAGGGCCCCGGCCGCCGGAGTCACCACCGGAGCCCTGGCGAGGCGGCTGGGGGTGTCACCGACGACGCTGCGCACCTGGGACCGCCGGTACGGCCTCGGCCCCGCCGCACGCGAACCCGGCCGGCATCGCCGCTGGTCGGAGCGGGACATCGCGGTGGTCGAGGAGATGGGCCGCCTCACCTCCCAGGGAGTGCCGCCGGCCGACGCGGCCCGCGCGGCGCTCCGGCACGGCCCCGGCCCCACCGCCTCCCGCATGCCGTCGCCCCGGCGGACCGCCCGTTCCGGCGAGGGAGCGCCCGACACCTTCGTACGGCAGCGGAGGGGCCTGTCGCGCGCCGCCGCCCGCCTCGACGCCCCCGTCGTCCAGGACCTGCTGTCGGAGGCGGTGGAGCGCCACGGCCTGATCGCCGCGTGGCAGCAGGTGATGGTGCCGACGCTGCACGCGGTGGGCCGCAAGTGGGAGGAGGCCGGGGACCGGTACGTGGAGGTGGAGCACCTGCTGTCCTGGCACGTCTCCCGCACCCTGCACCGCTGCGCCACCGCCCCGGTCGCCGTCCCGTCCCCGGGGGCACCGCTCCTCCTGGCCTGCGTGCCCGGCGAGCAGCACTCGCTGCCGCTGGAGGCGCTCAGCGCGGCGCTCGGCGAACTCGGCGTCGCCCAGCGCATGTTCGGCGCGGCCGTGCCGGTCGAGGCGGTCTCGGCGGCGGTGCGCAGGACGGGCCCCGCGGTCGTCGTCCTGTGGTCGCAGGCCCGCTCCACGGCGAGCGTGCCGCTGGCCCGGCACATCGCGGACACCCGCTGGGGCGTGCGCGGCGCCCGCGGCCGGCCCGTCGTCATGCTCGCCGGACCGGGCTGGGCGGGACCGGCCGTGCGCGGCGCCCTGCGGCCGACCACCCTGCGCGAAGCGCTGACGCAGATCGGCAGGGTGTGCGGCGAACGCACCGACGTCCGTGTGCGTCACCCCAGTTGACCTGCGGGAGCACGTAGGCACCCTTGACACGTGCGTACTGTTTCGCGACCTTTGAGCATCGCCGAGCAGTGCGAACCGGTCGACGGCCCTGGAGACGTGGGTCGACGGCCTCGCAGACGTGGCAGGACGCCGACAGCACGTCATGGGGGGAGCGGTCGCCCATGCGATCCAAGAGCGACGATCCGCACGCCGTCCCACCGGCAGGCGGCACGCCCGGCGGGGCCGGCGCGGAGCCCGTCGAGAGGCGGGCGAGCTGAGGTGGACATCACCATCCACGGACTCGGCGGACTGAGCGACCCGCTCCGCGAGGCCTGGCACCGGGCGATGGACGAGTCGCCCGAGTACGCCAACCCGTTCCTGGCACCCGAGTTCGCCGCGGGCGTCGCCAGGTTCCGCGGCGGCGCCCAGGTGGCCGTGTTGCGGGAGGGCGGTCGGCCCGTCGGCTTCTTCCCGTACGAGCGCGACTCCTTCGGCGTCGGCCGGGCGATCGGCCTCGGCCTCTCCGACTGCCAGGCGCTCGTGCACCGTCCAGGGGTGGTGTGGGACACCGCGGAACTCCTGAAGGCCTGCCGGCTCGCCGTCTTCGAGTTCGACCACCTCGTCGAGGAACAGAAGCCGTTCGGCGCACACGTCACCGGCACGTTCGCCTCGCCGGTGCTCGACCTGACGGCCGGTGAGGGCGGCTACGCCGAATGGCTGCGCGGCGCCTACCCGGGACTGGCCAGGACGACACTGAAGAAGGAGCGCCGACTGGGCCGCGACGTCGGCGAGATGCGGTTCGTCTACGACGAGCGCGACCCGCGCGTCCTGCGCACCCTCATGCGCTGGAAGTCCGCCCAGTACCGCAGGACAGGGCGCATGGACCGGTTCGCCCGGCCGTGGATCGTCGACCTGGTGGACCACCTCTTCGAGGTCCGCGAGGAGCACTGCACCGGAGTGCTCTCCGTGCTGTACGCCGGTGACCGGCCGGTGGCCGCGCACTTCGGGCCGACTTCGCGCACGGTGTCCGCCGCGTGGTTCACCGCGTACGACCCCGAGTTCCGCTACTACTCGCCCGGGATGCTGATGCATCTGCGGCTGGCGGAGGCGGCGGGGCGGCACGGCGTGCGGGTCATGGACATGGGGCGCGGCGAGAAGGAGTACAAGGACCGGCTCAAGACGCGGGAGCTCCGCGTGGGCGAAGGCTTCGCGACGCGCCCCCACCCGGTCGCCGCGGCGCACCGGATGTGGCGCCGACCGGTGCGCGGCCTGCGCAACACCGTCCTGGCCCACCCCGGGCTGCGGGAACCCGCCGACCGGCTCCTGAAGGCGGTCGGCACGCTGCGCACGTCGGTCGGGCCCCGTCGGCCCGCGTGACCGGACCCGCCCCTCCACCCGGCTCAGCGGAAGCGAACAGATGCCGATGTCCTACGGATCGCGGCGCACCGCGGCACCAGCGGCGCGGCGCGGCGCCAGGTGGCGGGCCAGCCGGGCCGAGGGCGTGTACAGGCATGCGCGGCCAAGGCGGCGCGTCATCTCCACGGAGATACCGGACAGCGTCGTCGAACTGCGCGGCCGATGCGGCCAGATGGGGATACCCCCCTTCGAGGACGCGGCGCACGCGAACGGCACGCGTGGCGCAGGGCAGGCCATCGGTACCTTCGGGAAGGCTGCGACGTTCAGCCTGTCGAAGCACGTGGCGGGCAGGGCCGGCGGCTTCCTCGCGGTCGAGGACGGCCGCACGCTGGGGGAGTTGGAGGCGCTGCGCGACGAACTGCCCGTGCCGGACCGCCTCCACGGTGACCCCGCCACCACGCACCGGCCCCTGGCCCGGTCGGCTGTGCGGCGCCTGCGTCTGGTGCGCCCCGTGTGGCGGACCATGTGTCGCCTCGGGCTGCTCGAACGCGACACGATCCGCATGGACCCGCAGCCACGGCGGCTCGCGGACCGCGCGCACCGGGCGCACCGGGCACCGAGCCTGCCGGCGTACGAACCGTGGTGCGCGTCGACCTCCACGGTCACCGTGCACGCCACGGTCCCTTCATGCGCGTCCAGTTGAAGCTGCGGATGGTCCGGCCCGACGGCGACCTCGCCCGGCGCTCCGGGGGAGTCTCGCTGCCGGCGGGCGCCCCTTGGGCGGGCCGGGCGCTGCGCGACCGCATCAACGCCCTGACGAAGGAAGGAGCGAGGCCCGCGAACCCGGAGGCGTCGGCCCGGCTCCCTTGCTAGCGTCACGCCATGTCAAAGACGGAGATAGACGCACTGACCGCCGAGTTCTTCGGTGCCTTCGACAACCGTGGCGGCAAGCCCGCCGACGTGGCCCGGATCCGTCGTCTGCTCATCCCGGGCGGCGTGATCGTCGTGGCCGGTCCCGAGCTGAAGGTCTACACCGTGGAGGAGTTCGTCGAGCCGCGCGAACGGCTGTTGAGCGAGGGCCGCCTCACCGAGTTCTCCGAGTGGGAGACCTCCGAACAGACCTTGATCGCGGGGGATGTCGCGGCGCGGTTCGGCGAGTACCGCAAGGCGGGTGTCCTGGACGGTGAGCCCTTCGAGGGCGCGGGCACCAAGAGCATCCAGTTCGTCCGTGACGCGGACGGCTGGCGGATCGCGGCGTTCACCTGGTGCGACCGGCCCTGACGACGACTGACGGAAACCTGACGGAGACGGGGAGAGACACACTTCCGCCATGCGTTACCGGCGGGTAGGGTCACCGGTCGAGGAACGGAGTCCCCCCATGCCCCGCACGCTCACCGTGTCCCGCAGCATCCTGATCCAGGCGCCGCCCGCGGCGGTGTACGAGGAGGTCAGCCACCCCGCGCGCATGGGGCGGTGGAGCCCCGAGAACCTGGGCGCCACCGTCATCGGCGCGGACGACGGGACCGCCCGCGTGGGCATGGTCTTCGAGGGACACAACAAACGCGGCGCGGTCCGCTGGACGACGCGCTGCACGGTGACCGAGGCCGAGCCCGGCAGGCGTTTCGCGTTCCGTGTGCACGCGATCGGGTTCAAGCGCCCGCGCCTGCGCGGACCCATCGCCACCTGGGAGTACCGCTTCGAGGACGCGGGCCCCGGGGACGCGGGCCCCGGGGGTGCGGGTGCTGCCACGCGGGTGACCGAGACCTGGACGGACGACCGGCGCTCCTGGCCGGACTCCGTGGCCGGCGTGTTCGACCGGATCGCCACCCGAGGGCATACGTTCGCGGAGTTCCAGGCCGGGAACATCGACAGGACGCTCCGGAACCTCAAGCGCGACCTGGAAGACCGGCACGCCGCCTGACGCCTGACGCCTGACGCTTGCCCTCAGCCCGCCCCCCCCCCGGCTGCGGGAGGGCGGGCCGCTGGAAAGGAAAGCACCTCAGCGAAGCCGCCGCGTCCTGTGCTGCCGCACCGTCAGGCGTGCGTCGACCTCCACGGGGCGCGGCGCGGCTGCCGCCCGTGCCTCGGTGACAGCCCGCCGCACCAGGTCCCGCAGCACCGCCTCCGGGCGGCTCCCGGCGGTCAGGGTCAGCGTGATGCGCGCGCGCAGCCGCCGGGGGCGGCCCAGCAGGGCCACGTGGGCGCGGGCCACGCCGTCGACGGCCTCCGCCCGTTCGGCCATCGCCGCGGCCAGCGCGGGACCGGACAAGGTCACGTCCGGCCGCCCGAGCGGCAGTTCCCGCAGGCGCCCCGGGCGGACCTGCGCCCAGCCCCACCACAGGAACAGCAGCACGCCGACGGAGAGCGCGGTGATCACCAGGGCCGGCCACCAGCCCTGGTCGCGCCAGCGGCCGAGGGCCTCCCCGTCGAGCCATGTCCTGCCCGGGGAGAGCCGGGGCCAGTTCGCGGGCAGCCGGTCGCCGACGACGCCGGTCGCGGAGGCCAGCGCGGCGCCCGAGGCCAGCAGCGCCGCCGCGATCCCGAGCAGGGCCGCGCGGTTGCCGCCGTTGCGGAGCCGGCTCATGGCAGGGCGCTCCTCTCCGTCGAACCGGCCCCCGCCGAACCGGCTTCCGTCGAACCGGCAACATCAGGCGGCACCTCGGCCTCCGACCGCACGGGCGCACGCCAGGCGGGCTCGGCGCGCACCCGGACCCGCAGCCGCGGGGGGCTCGCCAGACCGCAGGCGGCCAGTGTCTCCTCCGCGGCCCCGGCCACCGCACGGCGCGCGGCCTCCAGGTCGCCGAACCCCAGCCCGGCCCGCACCCGTGCCCCGCGCCGCCCGACCCCGACCCGTACCCGCGTGATGCCGGGCAGTTCCGCCACGGCGTCCCGCAGCAGCATCGCCACGGCACGCCGGTCGAGCACCGCCCGGACCCCCGTGGCCGCCGTGCCCACCATGGGCAGGTCACGCCGTCGTCCCGGCGTGAGGGCCAGGACCAGCAGCCATACGCCGAGGAGGAAGACGCCGGCCGCGAGCACCGCGCCGGGCCAGGCCCCGCTGTCCGGGCCGTGCGAGGCCAGCCACTCCATCAGCCGGCCGCGCCACCGGGCGGGAGGACGCCCGGCCGCGTGGACGGACACCACGTCGTACAGGAACAGGGCGCAGAGCGCCGCGCAGACCAGCGCCGGCACCCCGACGGGAATCCGGCGTGCGGACCACGGCCGCCGCGCCCGACCCGCGTTCGCGGACTTCCTCGCCTGCTCCGGCGCCGTGGTCACCGCGTCGTACGCGTCGGGGGGCCCGCCCGCCGCCGCTGCCTCTTCGCGCACACGCAGGGCGCGGACCCGGACCAGGGCCGAGGACACGGCCAGACCGGTGAGGCGGGCCGTGCGGTCGGCCACATGCGACCGTACGCGTTCACCCGCCTCGTCGAGCACCGCGGGGTAGGGCAGCGTCACGGCGACACCCACCCCGGCCCGGCTGCCCCGCACCACGGCGGAGCCCCGGTGCACCTCGACCTCGCCCGGCGCCAGCGCCTCCGTGGCGGCACGCTCCGCGACGCGGCGCACCGCGCGCTCGGCCACCCGCGTCGCACCGCGCTCGGCCGCGGGCGTGGCACCGTTCCCTGCCGAGGTCGGCGCGCTCATCGCCGCCCCCGGTCACGGCCGCCGAGGAAGTCCCGTATGTCCGTACCGTCGTCCACGAGACGCCCCAGGACGAAGCCCACCGCGCCGAGCGCGGCGACCAGGAGGAACGCGCCGAAGCCGCCGAGCCAACCGGCGAATCCCAGGGCCATTCCGGCGATCATGCCTACGAGAGCTGTGCTCACCACTCACCTCACGTCACAGAAGGAGACGTCCCACGCCACGGAAGCAGGCGCCACATCACGGAAAGGGGCGTCGCGCCACAGAAGGAGACATCAGGTGCGCGCCTGGCGCCCCCACTCGCCCCCCACTCGCTCCTGACCGCTACTCCACCCGCGTCTCCCCGGCGGAGTCCTCGGTGCCGTCGTCGGGCAGCCGGACGTCGTTGACCGCGACGTTGACCTCGACGACTTCGAGGCCGGTGATCCGCTCCACGGCGCCGATGACGTTCTCGCGCACGTCATGGGCTACGTCGGTGATCGGCACGCCGTACTCGACGACGATGTCCAGGTCGATCGCCGTCTGCCGCTCGCCGACCTCGACCTTCACGCCGCGTCCGACGTTGGGGCGCCCGCCCGGGACCCGGTCCCGTACCGCGCCGATGGTGCGCGAGAGGCCGCCGCCCATGTCGAAGACGCCGGGGATCTCCCGCGCCGCCATCCCGGCGATCTTCACGACCACCACGTCGGCGATGGACGTCTTCCCCCGGGTCGCGGCCGGCTCGCCCGCGCCGGTGCCGCCCGTCACCATGGTGGTCCCCGCCGCCGTGCCGCCCACGCCCTTCCGGGCCGCGCCCGTGCCACCGCTGTCGCCGCCACCACCCGACGTGGTCGCGTTCGCATGGATGTCCTGAGCCTGGATGCCCTGAGCCTGGATGTCCTGGGTCGCCATGACCGCCATCTCCTCGTCGTCGGAGTCCTGTGGACGTTCGCTGCCGGGCCGGGTGCCCGGCTCCGCACATGTCTGACACGGACGGCGGGGATTCGTTACGCGCCTCGGAAGAACTTCTCCTTCCGGGAGGTAACGTGCCCTCGCCGCGTGACGCGGGCGGCTTTCCGTGTGTCGTACGAGCACGACCTGGATGAGAGGAGCCGCGTGTGCCCGGGGACCGGGGCGGAGCGCCGCAGGACGCAGCGGACGAGTCCGCGCGGCGCGAGGACGGATTGCTGGCGGTACGGGCCGGGGAAGGTGACGAGGAGGCCTTCGAGGAGCTGGTGCGACGCCACGCGCCCGGCCTGCTGCGGCTGGCGACGCGGCTGCTGGGGAGCAGGACGGAGGCCGAGGACGCCGTGCAGGAGTCGTTCGTGAGCGCTTGGCGCAAGCTGCCGGAGTTCCGGCGGGACGCCCGGTTCAGCACCTGGATACACCGCATCGTCACGAACCGGTGCCTGAACGTGCTGCGCGCCCGCCGCCCCGCGGTGGACCTGGAAGGCGTGCCCGAGCCCCAGGCCCCGGAGCACGAGGCCTCGCCCGCCAGGGTGGCCGAGGGGCACGCGGCCGTGGCGGACCTGAGCAGGGCGATGGCGGGACTCTCACCGGAACAGCGGGTGTGCTGGGTGCTGCGCGAACTCAACGGCCTTTCCTACGAATCCATCGCCGAGTCGGTCGGGATCAGCCCGGAGGCGGTGCGCGGCCGCGTGTTCAGGGCGCGGCGCTATCTCACGGAGGCGATGGCCGCATGGCGGTGAACGAGGAGACCGGACCGGGCGAGGCGCGCGAGACGGCCACCGGGGGGAATCCGCCGGAGGGCCTCGCGGAGCGGGAACCGCTGCCCTGCGGGCGGGAGCTGTGGAGCGTGTGGGAGGGCTGGGAGAGCGGCGAGCCCGACCCGCACGCCGACACGTGTCCGCACTGCGCAGGGGCGCTGGACACGCTGCGCAGGCTGGAGGACGTCGTCTCCGCCGCGCGTGCCGCGGAGCCGCGGGAGCGGGAGGAGGAGGCCGAGGCGTCCGCGCTCGTGGGCCGCGTCATGGACGTGGTCCGGCTCGAACTACGGCCGGGCCGGACGCTGCCGCTCGGCGACGAGGAGGAGGACGCGTGGATCGTGGAGGCCGCCGCCGCCCGGACCGTCCGCGCGGCGGCGGAGACCCTGCCGGGGGTGCGGGCGGGCAGTTGCCGCATCGAGGTCCGGCCCCGGGACGACGCGCCGCCCGCCCCGGCGGGCCGCCGAAGCCGGGACCCGGTCAGGATCCGCCTCGAAGTGCAGGTGGCCCTCACCTGGAATCTCCAGGAGGTCGCCGAGCGCGTCCGGCACAGGGTGCTGGAGGCGGCCGACGCCGAGCTGGGCATGCCGGTCGCGACGGTCGACGTGACGATCGGAGACATCATCGCCGACACCGCCGACACCGCCGACACCGACGACATCACCGCCATCAATGGCATTGCTGACAGCGGCGACGACATCGTGGGCGGCGACGGCACGGAAGGACGGCGACCGTGACGGAGCAACGCGCATCCGGTGAGCTGACGGACACCGTCGCGAGGGCGGTACTCGACACGGCCGGGGTCGCCTTTCTGCGGCCCGGCCTGGCCCAACTCCTGCGCGCGTCCAGCCCGTTGAGCCGCGTGCGTACGGCGAGTCCCGGCGCCGGAAGGTCGGCGCACTCCTCGGGTGTACGCGTGACACGGCTCGGCGGTACCGGGTGGTGGCACGTCGAGGTGTACGTCGTCCTGCACCGGGGGCACCGCGCTGTCGACGTGACCCGGTCGGTGCGCGCCGCGGTCACCGAGGCCCTGTGCGGGGCGACGGGCGCCCCCCTCCAGGTCTCCGTGACCGTGACCGGGCTGGTGTGAGGCCCTGAAGTGGCGTGTTGCCGTTCGGTGACACCGGAGACAGAGCTGTGACGTGTGTGAGGGCAACGGCCCGGGGGCGCCGCCTGTCGTAAGGGGCGTGGGGTCGAAGGGCGGACGGATCCGCCCGGCGCAGGCCGACCGAATCATGTGGGGGAGAACCATGAGGACGAACGTACGAAAGAACAAGGGTCTGTTCGCCGCGGCTGCCGCGGTGGCCGCGGCGGGTGTCGCCGCCGGGGCGGTACCGGCGTCCGCCACCGACGGGCCCCGCTTCCTGGAGCCTTCCGAGCTGCCGCCGCACGCGTCGTCGCCCTGGTACGCCGGGCCGGTGACGTCAGGGCAGCCCGACCCGCTGCCGATGTGCGTCGGCGAGGGGCTGCCGTCGACCTCCGTGCACCGCACGTACCGCACCGACCTCGACACCGGTGCGCTCCAGGTGACCGTGGTCGAGCGCAGCGAGCAGCGGGCCAAGGAGTTCGCGGCCCTGCTGCGCAAGAAGCTGGACGGCTGCGCGAAGACGGTGATGCAGCAGAACCCGGAGATCACCGCCTCGCAGAAGTACTACGGCAAGGTGAACGTCGAGGAGGGAGCGTACGTCTACGGCGTCCACACGGTCGCCTCCTGGGGGGCCACCGACATCAACATGTTCTCGGTGGGGCGTGACGGCAACACGGTGACGCTCGTGACGTGGGGACAGATGGGCACCTTCGCCGACGCGCAGGCCGGTGACTTCAAGGCGACCACCGCCACGGCCGTCAACAAGCTGTACTGACCCGCGGCGAGCTCCACGGGTCGCGCCGACCCCCGGCCTCGGTTCCCGGCCCGCATGCCGGGAACCGAGGCCGTGCCGTTTCCTTGGGTACCCGCGGTTTCGAGGGGCGGGACGATCCTGCGCCCCATGGAGGACTTCCTGCCCGCCCGTCAGGGCCGTTGGTCCCGCGTGACGCCCGGTCACCAGGGCAACCGATCCTTACTCCGGTCGCCGGATCCGTCTGGCGCCGCCCCGCCGTGTAGTCATGCTGAAGGCGGGTACCGGAGCGACCGATCGACTCGAAAGTGAACGGAAGGTACCACCGTGGGCGTCATCGCCTGGATTCTGGTCGGCTTGATCGCGGGGGCGATCGCCAAGGCACTGACCCCGGGGAAGGACCCGGGCGGGATGATCGTCACGATGCTGCTCGGCATCGTGGGCGGACTCCTCGGCGGCTGGCTCGGCAAGCTGATCTTCGGCGTGGAGTCGATCAACGGCTTCTTCCACCTGTCGACCTGGATCGCGGCCGTCGTCGGCTCGGTGGTCGTCCTGTTCCTGTACCGGATGGTGACCGGCCGCTCCGCCCGCTGAGAAAGCACCACAGACGAAACAGACGAAGAACGCACCACCAGGAAAGGAACGTCATGGCTGACAACACCCTGAACGGCCGCCGCGTACTGGCGATCGTGACCAACTACGGAGTCGAACAGGACGAGCTGGTGGTGCCGGTGCGGCACCTGCGCGACCGGGGCGCCCACGTCGACGTGGCCGCCGTGTCCGGGGACGAGATCCGCACCCTCGTCGGGGACAAGGACCCCGGCAAGACCGTCGACCCGGACCTCACCCTGGCCGACGCGGACGCCTCCTCCTACGACCTGCTGCTGGTGCCCGGCGGCACGGTCAACGCCGACACCCTGCGCCTGGAGGAGAGCGCCGTCGCCGTGCTCCGCTCCTTCGCGGAGTCCGGCCGCAAGGTGGCGGCGATCTGCCACGGCCCGTGGCTGCTGGTCGAGGCCGGTGTCCTGGACGGCAAGACCCTGACGTCGTACGCCTCGGTCGCGACCGACATCCGCAACGCCAAGGGCACCTGGGTCGACAAGTCCGTCATGCACTGCGGGGCGCAGGGCTGGGACCTCATCACCTCCCGCACCCCGGACGACCTCGACGACTTCCTCCGCGAGATCGACTCCGTGCTCGACACGGCCGCCTAGCGAGGCGCAGCGCGAGAAACGCCGACGGCCGGGAGGGCGGACCTCCCGGCCGTCGGCGTGCGTGTCAGTACCGCCGATGCCGCAACCGGTACGCCGTGTACCCGCCCGCCGCGAGCACCAGCGCGATGCCCGACCCCAGAAGGACCGTGTCGACGCCGTGCGAACCGCCGCCGCCCGCGCGTACACCGCGTTCGGGGGCTGTCGCCCCGGCCACGGTGATCGAGTACGTGGAGGTGCCGCCGCCGGGACAGGAGACGCTCACGGCGTGGCTTCCCGGCCGGGCGTCGGCACGGATGGTGCCGGTGCCCGTGTAGACGCCGGCCGAACCGGTGGACAGCAGCACGTTCTGGGTGAAGGCGTTCGAGCGGGCGGTGGCCGACGCGGCGGCGCAGCCGCCGCTGACGGAGACGACCACCGACTGCCCGGCTCTGCCGGGGCTCGGGGTGATCGACAGCGACGGCTCCGCCTGACCCTGGGCGTGGCCCCCGGTCCGGTCCTCCGCGTGGCCGCCGGTCCGCTCCTCGGGGTAGCCCCCGGTCCGGTCCTCGGTCCGGTCCTCGGTGTAGCCCCCGGTCCGGTCCTCGGTGTGGTCCTCCGTCTGGGCCTCGACCTGTGGCGGCGGTTCCACCGGGGGCTCGATGTCGGCCGACGCCCGCGGCGACATCAGGACGAACGCCGCGAGGGTGAGAGCGGCTGCGGGGACGGGGGAACGCACGCGCATGTGAGACAGACCTCGATCCTCCGCGCGGCCGGGACCATGCCGCCCCTGCGGACTCCGCGCTGCCTCTCATGCAAGGCGCAACCGGCGAGGCCGGCGCGCCGGACACCGCCACGCGGAGTAGCCGCCGCCCGCCGACCGCCCCAGCGGCTAACGGGTCGCCCAGACCAGCACCCCGCCGAGGACGAACAGCAGACCGATGCAGAGGTTGGTCCGGCGGTAGGCCACGAGCACGGCGGCGAACTCACGGATCGTCGCGTTGGGCCAGAAGTACGAGGCCGTGGGCGCGCCCACCACTTGCGCCCTCACCCCCGCCCGGCGCGCCGTGAGCGCGGCCCGGAAGGCGTGGTAGTTGTTCGTGACGACGACGCACCGGTAGTCGGGCTTGGCCTGCTCCATGATGGCCTTGCTGAACCGCAGGTTCTCCTCCGTCGTCGTCGAGCGGTCCTCACGCTCGATCAGCTCGGCGGGAAATCCGCGGTCCGTCAGATAGCCGGCCATGGCGTGGGACTCCGGCAGATCCTCGTCCGGCCCCTGGCCGCCCGAGGTGATGAGCACCGGAGGACGCCCGCGCGCCGCGAGCCGCGCGTGCACCTCCTGCGCCCGCCTGAGCCGACTGGCCAGCAGCGGCGGCACCGTGGAACCGCCGACGAGCCCCGAGCCGAGGACGACGACGAAGTCGGCTTTGCGGCGGACCTGCAAGCGGCCGTAGAGGAACGCGTAGCAGACGAAGCTCAGGAACAGGAAAGAGACATAGCCCGACAGCCCGAGAGCCGCCGCTCCCACCCCGAGCAGCACCGGCGTACGCAGGATCGCGGCGGTGATCAGCAGGGCGATGACGCCGAGGATGCTCAGGGCGGCCGTCAGCGAGAGCAGATTGGCGGGGCTTCTGCCTTCCTTGCGCAGCATCCGCACGCCGTGGACGAAGAGCATGTACGTGAGCACGAGGATTCCCAGCGCGCCCACGGCGAGCAGCGAGAAGGCGATGACCAGGCCCGACGTCGAACCGGACTGGAGCAGCCGGGACACCCACGCGACCAGACCACAGAGGACGGCGAGCCCCAGGATCACCGCGTTGCCGAACCTTCGGCGCTCACGCAGCATCCGCCAGCAGAAGACGAGGAAGAGCAGGGCCGCCGGGATGTAGACCAACATCCGCACAGCGTATGGGGCGTGCAGTCACCGGCGCCGGGCACCCCTTGTCATCGGTGGTGGGACCGGCCCCACCACCGATGGCAAGGGGACAAGAGGCCAGGGGAACTAGGGGGACTAGGGGACTAGGGGGGAAGCGGCGGGGCCGCGCGGTCAGTACCTGCTGGAGTGCGCCGAGCGCTGCGGCGGCACCTTGAAGGGGCGGTGCGGCCGCGTGTGGCCGGCCAGAGCGTCGGCCTTGCGGTCCTGCGGGCGCGGGACCAGCAGGTCGTGGAAGAGCTCGTGCCCGGCGAGCATGGCGCGGCGCATGGCCTCGGTGTCCATGTCGCCGGCGGCGGCGCGCCGCGCGGCCTCGTGCAGCTCACGACTGCCCTGCGCGTGCTGCGGGCAGTGCAGGGAGAGGGCCTCGGCCTGGCGCTCGCGCGACTCGGCGGGGAAGCCGCGCTCGGCGGCCAGCCGGTTCAGGAGCGCGTTGGCCTGGGCGACCGTGTGCCCCGGGGCCTCGATGAACCGTGCCTGGAGCAGGGCCCACTCGGCGCTGTACCGCTCACGGGTCACGGTCGTCAGGCCCTTGACCCGCAGGCCGCCGAAGCGCCGCAGCCGTTCGCTGAGCTCACGCTCGGCTGCCTCTGTGTCCCCTTTGTGCCGGGCCACCGTACGGTCGAACTCGGGACCGAAGCGGCGCCGGAGGTCGTCGGTGGTCGTCTGGTTCAGCGGGCGGGCGAGCAGCAGCGCGGTGACGATCGCCACCGCAGCGCCCAGAATGGCCAGCATGCTTGCGGACATGTGCCTGCCTTCCGCAGAGGATCCCTCACGCGAGGCTTTCGCTACAGCGAGTTACCAATTAGGGGAGCGCATAAACGCATGGGGTGACATCCGCGGCGGCGATTCACCTTTCCAGGCCTGAGAACCGGTGCCACCAGTGCCGCCGCCGGGGATGCACGGCCCGTCCGAGCCGCCGCCCCAGCACGAGGTAACCGAGCAGCGCGCCCGTCGTGTTGAGGATGACGTCGTCGATGTCGAAGGTCCGGCCGGTCACGAAGGCGCCCTGGGCCAGCTCGACGAGCACCATGGTCACCGCCGTGGCCAGTGCGACCCGCACCAGGCCGCGCGTCCGGGGCAGCAGCACCGGCAGCAGCAGCCCGAACGGCACGCCCAGGAGGATGTTGCCGCCGATCTGCTTGACCGTGTCGCGGAAGGCGGGCTGGCCGAGGTATTCGCGTATGGAGTCACCGGGCCTGAAGTTGCTGTGCGTCAGCGCCTCGGAGGCCGCGGAGGGCTGCAAGGTCAGCCGGGCGAGAACGACGGCGAAGGCGACCATCCCGGCGAAGGCGACCAGCATCGTGGCCGCCCGCGCCAGCGGGGACAGCCTCGTACGGCGTGGGGCGGGGGGGGGGGGGGGGGGGGGGGTGGGGGCGGCGCCGTTGTCCGCGTCATCTGGTTTCGCGTAGCGGTCCGCTCGCGCCATCAGTGCCTACGAGAAGGGCCGCTTGGTGACGTGGGCGTTAGGGGCGGGTCGGGCGGGGGGCCGCGGTGGGGCGGCCGGCGGGGGGGGGGGGTGCCGCGGGCGGTCGCGTGAGTGA
>NZ_JAFEXF010000148.1 GCF_016905445.1 Streptomyces sp. G44 | reverse complement strand
GCCCTGGGGGCCCGGCACGGCGGGCCCGCCGCAGACCGCCCCCCGCCGCCCGTGGGACGCCCCGCAGCCCCCGGCCATGCCACTGCCCCCGGAAGGCGCCGACGCCTCGTACGGGGGCCAGGGGTACGCGGACCGGCAGCACGCGCGGCAGGAGCAGCCGGGTCAGCCGCATGCGGGGTCGGAGTACGCGGGTCAGCCGCAGGCGGGAGAGCGGTACGCGGGCCAGCAGCAGGCAGGCCAGCAGTACGCGGGCCAGCAGCAGGCAGGTCAGGACCAGGCAGGTCAGCAGTACGCGGGCCAGCAGCAGGCAGGTCAGGACCAGGCAGGTCAGCAGTACGCGGGGCCGCAGTACGCGGGGCAGGACCAGGCAGGTCAGCAGTACGCGGGGCCGCCGTATCCGGGGGCGCAGGGGTACGCCCAGCAGCCGGGGCAGGGCACGTACGGCGGTCAGGGTGACGCCTCCTACGGCGGTCGGCAAGGCCATGGCGGGCCGCAGGGGCAGGGCGGGCAGCGGATGCCGTTGCCCCCGCCCGGGCAGGGCGGCGCCCCGCTGCCTCCCGTCGCCGCGCCCGGTGCGGGCCCTGACGCCGAGGCCACGCAGTACATAGCGCCCATACCCGGCACCCCGGGCGGCGCCGACGAGGGGGCCACGCAGTACCTGCCCCCGGTGACCCCCGGCGCGCTGCCGCCCGAGGCTCCCGCCGCAGACGCCACGCGGTTCCTCGGCCGCGCGCAGGCACCAGCCCCCGCCTCCGACAGCGAACCCACCCAGTACATCGCGCCCGTCCCCGGCGGCAACGCCCCCGGCAGCGGCCCCGCAGGGCACGGCACGCCGCCGCCCGAGCCGGCCAAGGCGCCCTACGGCATCCGCCCCGGCGCCCCCGGCGACCGGCAGCCGCCCGCCGAGTTCGACAGCCTCTTCCGCACCGAGCCGGAGGCCGAGGGCCCCGCCTCCACGCAGCAGATGCCCCGCTTCGAGGCCCCCGACCAGGCGCACGCCCCCGCCCCCGCCCCGGCCCCGGCTCCGGCGCGCTCGGGCGGCCACGGCGGACGCCGCACCCGTACCGGATCCAAGGTGCCGCTCATCGCCGCCGTCGGCGTCGGCATCGCCGTGCTCGGTGTCGGCGCGGGCGCGCTCCTGAGCGGCGGTGGCGGGGACGACGACCCGGAGGCCGACGGCAAGCCGGTCTCCGCCTCGGCACCCGCCGACGAGCGCCCCTCGCCGACCGCCGACCCGGCGAAGGAGCAGGCGGTCGCCCTGGACAAGCTGCTGGCCGACAGCAACGACAGCCGTGACATGGTCATCGCCGCCGTACGCAATGTGGGCAAGTGCCAGAACCTCGGCCAGTCCGCGAAGGACCTGCGCGCGGCGGCCAAGCAGCGCAACGGCCTGGTCACCCGCCTCGCCGCGCTGAAGGTGGACAAGCTCCCGGCCAACGACCACCTCACGACCTCCCTCAACAAGGCCTGGAAGGCGTCCGCGGCCGCCGACAACCACTACGCCGCGTGGGCGGACCAGGTGGCCGGCAGGAAGGGCTGCAAGAAGGGCCACGCCCGCGTCACCCCGCAGGCCGGCGCGGGCAACCGGGAGAGCAACGCGGCCACCACCGCCAAGGAGCAGGCCGCCGGCGCCTGGAACCCCATCGCCCGCAAGTACGGCCTGACCACGCGCGACAAGACCCAGCTGTGACGGCCCGGCGGCGCTGAGGCTGGGTTACGTCGACTGCTCCAGCGTCGCCTCCACGTCCACGAAGCCCTTGCGCGCCGGGACGAGCCGTCCGTCGCGCACCACCTGGAACGTGACGCCCGAGTTGATCAGGCGCGGGTATTCGCTGGCCGCGATCAGGTCCTCGAAGCGCCAGCTCAGCGGCGGCGTGAGGCCGCCCGTCCCGACCCGCAGACCGCCGTCCAGGACGCGGCGCAGCGAGTGCGCGGTGACCTTGCCGCCGTTCAGCGACTCGACGGCCCGCTTCAGGACGGTGTAGGCGATCCACGTCGTCTGCACGCCCGCGTCGGCCGGGTCGACCCGGTTGTCGCCGAACGCCTGCTCGCGGATGACCTCGCGCATCTGGGACCAGCGCGGATCGCCCGACGCGGGGTACCAGCCGGTGACGTACGCCCCTTCGTAGGGGCCGCTCGCGCCGCCGGTGCGGTCGACGAGCGACTGGTCGACGCTGCCGAGCACGGAGGAGATCCGTACCGGCGGATAGTCGGCCCTGGTGCGGCGGAACGAGTCGTAGAAGGTGTCGGTGCGGGCCCCGAGCGCGGCCGTCACGCAGCCGTCCTTCGCGCCCGCGTGCGTCAGGGCCTGCTCGGCCTGCGGGGTGAAGTCGGTGCCGTCCTCGGGGGCCCGTATGTCCGCGACGGGCTTGTGGTGGCCGTCGCGCAGC
The DNA here is from genome assembly GCF_016905445.1 of Streptomyces sp. G44. Taxonomy (GTDB): domain Bacteria; phylum Actinomycetota; class Actinomycetes; order Streptomycetales; family Streptomycetaceae; genus Streptomyces. Next base: position 16,466 of record NZ_JAFEXF010000148.1, on the reverse strand, counting down.
CCGGAGTTGAGCAGCTTGGGCAGCTCGTCGCCGGCGATGGTGTCGGGGCGTACGAGGGCGACGCGGTCGCAGCGGGCGGCGAGCTGGCGGCCGTTGCCCGCGAGGAGCGCGGGCTCACCGCCGTTGACCGGGTAGGACAGGGGGCTGCTGAACTCGTCGTCGGTGACGCCGTAGCCGCCGATGTAGGGGATGCCGGCGACCTCCAGGGGCCCGAGGAAGGACCGGCCGTGCTGGCTGTACGCGCCGACGACCGCCGCCACGTCCTCGTCGACCGCCCGGCGCGCGCAGCCGGCGGCGCCCGCCGGGTCGTTGTGGTCGTTGCAGGTCAAAACCTTCAGTTCGCGGCCGTCGATGCCGCCGTGCGCGTTGACCCAGCGCGCGTAGGCCTGCGCCATCGCGGGGACGCCGGGCTTGTTGGTGGCCTTGGTCTTCTCGGGGGCCCACGTCATGACGGTGATGGGGTCGCCCCTGCCGTCGTCGGCGGAGCCGGGGATGACCCCGCATCCGGCGGTCACGGACGCGCACGTCGCCGCTGCCAGGGCGAGAGCCGCGGTCCGGGAGGGGCGGGGGAGGCGGGAGGGGCGGGAAGGGGTGGGGCGTCGCCGGCCGGTCATGTCCCCGCACGATTCCTGGGGAGGACCAACCGTGGAGTGACGCCTTCTCAACGGACAGTGACATGAAGGTGAACGGGCGGGGGCCGGTTCGCGTGCACCGTGTGGGAACGTACGATCGATGACCGTGCAAGGTTCGGAGAACACTTCCCGTCGCGGCCGTCGCTCCAGCACCATGGGCGGCATGCCGACCAATGACATGCCGTGGTGGCGCTGGCGCAGCAACGTGCGCTCGGCGCTGCACATGCTCTCCGACCCCGGCTTCCAGCGGGAGTGCTGGCTCGCGGGGCGCGAGGAGTACGGGGACGTGACCGACGCCGTCTACCGGCTCGTCGAGGACACCTGGCTCGACAACTGGTCCGCGGAGAAGTACGTCGGCACGATCTTCCGGGACCCGCAGGAGGCGGCCCTCGTCGACACGGCCGTGCTGCGGGTCCTGCGGATCATGCATGAGGTCGGGCCCGACGCGATGGTCTCCGTCTACCTGGAGCACCCGGGCTGGCCCGACGCCGTGCGGGCGGCGCGCGACGCGCACGTACGCCTGTCGGCCGGGGACGGCGAGGACCCCGATGTCCCGCCGCGCACCCTGGAAGTCCTGCGGATCATGACCCGCACGGCCTGAGACGGCCGTCCCGTCCCGCGGGACGCCGGTCCGCGGCGGCCGTCGCATATGGGAACCTTGGGCGCATGAACGAGCAGTCCGTCGCCCCCGCCGCGCCCGCTGAGCAGTACGTCCTCACCCTCTCCTGCCCCGACAAGCAGGGCATCGTGCACGCCGTGTCGAGCTACCTCTTCATGACCGGCTGCAACATCGAGGACAGTCAGCAGTTCGGTGACCACGACACCGGCCTGTTCTTCATGCGCGTCCACTTCTCCGCCGAGGCCCCGGTGACCGTCGACAAGCTGCGGGCGAGCTTCGCGGCGATCGGCGACTCCTTCCACATGGACTGGCAGATCCACCGCGCCGACGAGAAGATGCGGGTCGTCCTGCTGGTGTCGAAGTTCGGGCACTGCCTGAACGACCTGCTGTTCCGCTCGCGGATCGGCGCGCTGCCGGTGGAGATCGCCGCGGTCGTCTCCAACCACACGGACTTCGCCGAGCTGGTCGCCTCGTACGACATCCCCTTCCACCACATTCCGGTGACGCGCGAGAACAAGCCGCAGGCCGAGGCGCGGCTCCTGGAGATCGTGCGGGCGGAGGAGGTCGAGCTGGTCGTCCTCGCGCGCTACATGCAGGTGCTCTCGGACGACCTGTGCAAGGAGCTGAGCGGGCGGATCATCAACATCCACCACTCGTTCCTGCCGAGCTTCAAGGGCGCGAAGCCGTACCACCAGGCGCACGCGCGCGGTGTGAAGCTGATCGGTGCCACCGCGCACTATGTGACGGCCGACCTCGACGAGGGGCCGATCATCGAGCAGGAGGTCGAGCGGGTCGGCCACGGCGTGACGCCGGACCAGCTGGTGGCGATCGGGCGGGACGTGGAGTGCCAGGCGCTGGCGCGGGCCGTGAAGTGGCACGCGGAGCGGCGGATCCTCCTGAACGGGCGGCGCACGGTCGTCTTCGCGTAGCCCTCGCGGGGGTGGGCGGCCGTCCCGGACGGCGCGCTACAGCCTGCTCAGCGACGCCGCCGCGAACAGGACGTCGCGGATCGCCTCGCGGTCGCCGTCCTGGCCCGCGGCGGCCTCCACCGGCGAGACATGGCCCGCGGCCAGGCGGCAGAACTCGACGCCGTCCAGGGCCACATGGGCCACCTCCCGCTCGGCGGACGCGTCGGCGCCCGGGGAGTCCAGCGCGATGAACCACTCGCCGCCGCCGAGGCCCTCGATCTCCAGGCGCAGACTGCGGCCCGGCGCCCCCGCCGCCACCAGGTCGCGGGGCGGCGCGGCGAGCCCGGAGCGGCGGCGGCCGGCCAGCGTGCCCGGCAGCATCCGGGCGGCGAGGTCGATCATGCGGTGGAGGTGCCGGGGCGAGGGCGGGTCGTAGGGGTAGTCGACGGCCCCGGCGATGTCGCCCGCGTGGATCCAGCACTCGAAGGCGCGGTCCACCATCGCGTCCCGCAGCGGCAGCTCGACCCGCCGCTCCGGCCCCGCGCCGGGCGGCGCGGGCAACGTCCCGTACGGCACGGGCAGCCGCCCCGAGCCGTCGCCCGCGAAGGACACCGTGCGGACCACCTCGTGCGTCTGGTCCCGCCAGGGCTCCCGCACCGCGCGCGTGGGAGGGCGGCGCGAGGCCTGCCAGTACGCCTCGGTGCGGTGGGCGGGGAGCCGCGGTTCCCCGGCCGCCGGGCCCAGCGGGTCGTCGAGGCCGAGGGCGCGTCCGACCAGGCCGTCGACGGCGAGGAGATGCGCGATGACGCCGGCCACGGTGGTCTTCCTGTTCACCTGGCCGTCCCGCTCGAACCAGCGCAGCCGCACCGGGGCGTGCCACTCCGCGTCGCGGATGTCGCGCAGCAGGGCGTCGAGGCGGGCGGTCTCCGCGTCGTAGGGCACGGCCCACTCGGGCACCGGGATGCGCGGCGGACGGCGGCCGAGGCAGCTCTCCAGGACCCGGGCGCGCAGCCCGGGGTCGAGGTCGAGGCTCTCCTCGGGACGCAGCAGCCCGACGGCGTCCCGCAGCCGCAGCGCCTCCTCCGCGCAGGGCCCGCAGTCCCCCAGATGCTCCTCGACGGCGGCGGCCTCCTCCCCCGAACACGCGGCGAGCGCCCAGGCCCCGAGCAGCGACTTCAGGACGCGGTGCGGCAGGTCGAGGGGCGCGGCGGCCACGGGAGACGGCGGCTCGTGCGCGGGGCGCTCCGGGGAGGGCGCCGCGTCCCGTACGGGCTGTCCCGTGTCCTCGGCCGAAGAGCGCGGCGACGGTATGCGCGGGCCGCCGCGCCCGGCGGTGGCTTCGGGGGTGTCCCGGCTCTCGGCGGGCTCGGGGCGGTCGGGGCCGGTCACCGGGGTGTCCCGTGTCCGGGCGAGGCGCCGGAGGCCGGGCCTGCCGAGGGGTCGGCGGTGTCGGTGGCCGTGGACAGGAGCTGGAGGCCGAGGCGGAGCCTGCGCCGGGCCTCGTCCTCCGTCACACCGAGGTCGGCCGCCGTCTGGCGGTAGTCGCGCCGCTGGAAGTACGCGAGTTCGAGGGCGGCCCGCAGCGGGGTGGGCATGGCCGTGACGATGTAGTCGGCGCGGGCCGCCGCGGAGGCGCGGCGGACCTTGCGCTCCAGGTCCTCCCGGGTGCCCTCGCCGCGGGCGAGAGCGGCGGCCTCGGTCCGGCGGAGCCTGCCCACGGCCCGCTGGTGGGTGAGCGTGGCGAGCCAGGAGCGCAGCGGGCCCTGCCGCGGGTCGTACGCGTCGGGGTTCTCCCAGACGTGGGCGAAGACCTCGCGGGTGATGCGGTCGGCGGCACTCTCGTCGCCGAGGACGCGGTGGGCGAGGCCGTGCACGAGCGAGGCGAAGCGGTCGTACAGCTCGCCGAGGGCGGCGGCCTCCCCGTGCGCCAGCCGCTGCTGCATCCGGCGGTCCCAGCGCCGCGGCGCGTCCTTCGGCATGCGGCCCCCCTCATGCGCTCGCCCCTGCTCCGACTGCTGTCCTACGGCTGTCCGACAGCTGCCCGCCGCTGTCACCGCGCCGGCCCCCCGGTGGGCCCCCTCCGACAGTACTTCCTGGCAGGCTGTGCCGGCGCCCCCTTCGAATGTAGTCGCGGGCACCGACAGTTCACTCCTGTTCGCCGCAGAGCGCACCCCTGGCCGGGCACCGGATGACATTGCCGGTGAGACCCTGGTGTTTCATGGGAGAAGCGGTGGGGCAGCCGCAACAGAACGAAACGTAAGGACTGCCTCCGGATCAGGGCGAGCGAGAGGGCGTGGCGCGTGACGCTCAAGGTGGCGGTGGGCGAGGAGTCCGGCTGGGCCGTGCTGCGCGTGTCCGGCGAGATGGACCTGCTGACCTCTCCCGTGCTGCGCCAGCGCGTGCACGACGCCGTGGCGGAGGGCCGCCGCAGCGTCGTCCTGGACCTCTCCGACGTGCTGTTCTGCGACTCCAGCGGCGTCGGCGTACTGATCGCCACGCGCCGCCTGATCCGCTCCTGCCAGGGCCGGCTGCGGCTGATCCTGCCCGCGCAGGGCGCCGTCGACGGCAGCCACGTCAACCGCGTCCTCGCGGCGCTCGGCGTGCGCCGGCTCTTCGAGGTCTTCCCCGACGTCGGGGCGGCCCTCGACGAGGAGGCGACACCGCTCTCGGCCTGAGGAGGCCGGGCCCGCTGATCCCGCGTCAGAGGCCCGGGACTCCCGGCCCCGCCTCAGACATGCCGCTTGGCCGCCGCCACGAACGCGTTGATCGCCTCGCGGGAGACCCGGCGCCGTTCCGCGAGGTCGTCGCGGTCCTCGGCCCTGTGCACGTCGGAGACGTGGTCGAGGGTCTGCCAGGCCAGCCGCACCAAGTCGTCGTCGCCGGTCAGCAACTGCACCCGGAACAGCGCCTGCTGGGCCTCGGACCGCATCTCGTAGGAGCGGAAGCGCGACTCCGCGCCGTCCTCGGCGCGGTCCTCCTGCCGGCTGAACCAGCGGTCCATCAGGACGCGCCGGTAGTCGACCAGCGCGCCCGCGTACGCGCTGTAGGCGTCGATCCGTTCCTGCCGCAGCCTCTCGCCGCGGGTGAACTCCTGCGTCCGCTCGATCGCCCTGCGCTGGAAGAAATGGGTGACTCCCGCGCCAAGGAGGGTACCCAGCACCGCTATGACACTCGCCGCGACCGCTTCCACGCAAGACAGTGCAGCACATCACCCCTCCGGGTGGCCTCCGACGACGTACGCTCGCTGCCGGGGTACCCACCCCCTGAAGTGCACCCAACCGCGGAAGTGAGGCGGCCCGAAGACCATGGACAGTGCCGAGTACGAGCGTAAGATCGCCGCCCGGTTCGCCACCTTCGACCAGGACGGCAACAAGTACATCTCCCGTGAGGACTTCAGCACGGCGGCTGCCGCCCTGTGCAAGGAGTTCGGCGTGACGGCGCGGTCCGACCAGGGACAGGCGCTCTACATCGGCGCCGAGGCGTTCTGGCAGGGCATGGCCGGGATCGCGGACCGCGACGGGGACCAGCGGATCACCCAGGGCGAGTTCGTGGGCGGTGCGGTGAAGCGGCTGCGGGACAACCCCGAGCGGTTCGGCGAGATCGCCCGGCCGTTCCTGCACGCGGCGCTCGACATCGCCGACTCCGACAGCGACGGGGCGGTCGCCCCGGCCGAGGTGCAGCGGGCGCTCAAGGCGCTCGGCGTGGACGAGGAGCTCGCGGCGGCGACGGCCGCCGAACTCGACGCCGACGGTGACGGCAAGGTCGCCGAGCAGGAGATCGTGAAGGCCTTCGCGGAGTACTTCACCGTCCCCGAGTGAGGGTTCCGTCACCCGCCTCGGGCCGGTGAGAACCGCTCCCGCAGCCGGTACTTGAGAACCTTGCGCAGCGTCTCGTTGCGGGGGAGCGCCTCGACCACCTCCAGCCGTTCCGGCAGCTTGTAGGTGGCGAGGCCTTCCCCGCGCAGGTACGCGGTGACCGCGTCCAGGGTCAACACCGGGGTCCCCGGGCGCTGTTCGACGACCGCGCAGACCAGCTCCCCGCGCTCGGGGTCGGGCAGTCCGACGACCGCCGCGTCGCCGACGGCCGGGTGCCGGTGGAGCAGGTCCTCGATCTCCTTGGCGGAGATGTTCTCGCCCTTGCGGATGATGACGTCCTTGGCCCGCCCGGTGAGGACCAGGTGGCCGCCGGGCGTGAGGTGGCCGAGGTCTCCGGTGATCAGGAAGCCGTCGGTGTCGAACGCGGTCGCGTTCTGGGCCGGGTCCAGATACCCCTGGCAGACCGCCTCCCCGCGCAGCCGGATCTCGCCGTCCGTGCCGGGCGGCAGCACCTCGCCGTCGGCGCCGGTGACGCGGATCTCCATGCCGGCCGGGGGCCGTCCCTCGGTCGTCGCCAGGTTCTCGGCCGTGTCGTCCGGGTCGCCCATGGTGATCATCGGGACCTCGGTCATGCCGTACCCGTGGGTGAGGCGGCAGCCCATCTCGCGGACGACGGCGTGGTAGATCTCCGGTGGCTTGGGCGCGCCGCCGCCCGCGAGCAGCCGCAGTGTCGGGATGAGCTTCTCGCCCGGCGGCAGCTTGCGCTGTTCGGCCAGGAACATGGAGTAGAAGGCCGTCGACCCGCCCGCCACGGTCACGCCGTGCCGCCGGTAGCCGTCCAGCGCGTCCGGCAGCGCGAAGTGCTCGAACATGATCGCCGGGAAGCCGTACAGGAGCAGCATGACCGTGTAGTCGGGGCCCGCGACGTGCGCGTAGGGGAACGCCATCGAGCCGATGTCCGAGGCGGTCGGCCGCAGTGCGTGGGCCAGGCACGAGCCGCCCGCCAGCAGTGAGCGGTCGGTGTGCAGGACGCCCTTGGGGTCGGAGGTGGTGCCCGAGGTCCAGTAGATCCAGCGGACGGATGTGCCCTCGGCGGGCGGTGGGGGCAGGACGGCCGGATCGGCGTCGGGCAGGTCCTCGTACGCCTCGAAGACGCCCTTGGCGCCGAGCCGTCGTGCCATCCGCGCGTGGTCGAAGCCCCGCCACACCCCGGGCACCGCGAAGAACTCCGCCTCGGACGCCCGCAGCGCGAAGCCGACCTCGCGCTCGCGGTGGAAGGGGATGACCGGGGACTGGACGGCGCCGAGGCGGGCCAGGGCGAAGGAGAGCAGGGCCGTCTCGACGCGGGTGGGCAGCTGCCAGGCGACGACCGTGCCGGGGCGCACCCCCATGCCGTACAGCCCGGCGGCGACGCGTTCGGCGCGCTCGCGCAGGGCGCCGAATGTGAGCGTGCGGTCGCCGGCGGGGTCGGCGGCGGCCTGGATGAGGACGGGCGCGTCGGGGGTGCGGGCGGCGCGGCGCTCGACCAGCTCCCAGAGCGTGCGGGCGGCGCCCAGTGCGTACGCGGTCTCGTGCCGTGCGGTGCTCATGCGGTCCCCCCGGGGCGGCCAGGAACGGACGGACGGGCGAGGCGGCTGATGAGCCGTCAGATGGTGCGCAGAGCGTAGGGCTCGGCGCCTTGTCGGTCCATAGGCGCGGGGCTAGCCTGATATTTCTGACGGGTCATCAGGTTGCCGGGGCGCCGGAGGGATGACCCCTTTCGCGCAAGGAGGGGACACCATGACCGAGCTACCTCGGATCGTCAGCGTCGACGACCATGTGATCGAACCCGCGCACCTCTTCGAGACCTGGCTGCCCGCCAAGCACCGCGACCGCGGCCCCAAGCCCCTGACCGCCGGGATCGGCGAACTCGCCTACGTGGGCGGCAAGTACCGGATCACCATGGACCCCGACGGGCCGCCCACCGACTGGTGGGTCTACGAGGACCTCACGTTCCCGTACAAGCGCAACATCGCCGCCGTCGGCTTCGACCGCGACGACATGACCCTGGAGGGCATCACCCGCGCGGAGATGCGGCGCGGCTGCTGGGACCCCGCCGCCCGCCTGGAGGACATGGACCTCAACCACGTCGAGGCCTCCCTGTGCTTCCCGACCTTCCCGCGCTTCTGCGGCCAGACCTTCGCCGAGGCGCACGACAAGGAGGTCGCCCTGGCCTGCGTCCGCGCGTACAACGACTGGATGGTCCACGAGTGGTGCGGCGACAGCGGCGGCCGGCTCATCCCGCTCTGCCTCATCCCGCTGTGGGACATCGGCCTCGCGGTCGCCGAGATCGAGCGGAACGCGGCACGCGGCGTGCGGGCCGTCACCTTCTCCGAGATCCCGACCCACCTGGGGCTCCCCTCCATCCACTCCGGCCACTGGGACCCCTTCTTCGCGGTCTGCCAGGAGACCGGCACGGTCGTGAACATGCACATCGGCTCGTCCTCCCAGATGCCCGCCGCCTCCCCGGACGCCCCGCCCGCCGTGCAGGCCGCGCTCTCCTTCAACAACGCCATGGCGTCGATGATGGACTTCCTCTTCAGCGGCGTCCTGGTGAAGTTCCCGGCGCTCAAACTGGCCTACTCGGAAGGCCAGATGGGCTGGATCCCGTACGCCCTGGAGCGCGCCGACGACGTGTGGGAGGAGCACCGCGCGTGGGGCGGCGTGAAGGACCTGATCCCCGAGCCCCCGTCGACGTACTACTACCGGCAGATCTTCTGCTGCTTCTTCCGCGACAAGCACGGGGTGGCCTCCCTGGACGTCGTCGGCCGGGACAACGCCACCTTCGAGACCGACTACCCGCACGTCGACTCGACCTTCCCGCACACCAAGGAGGTCGCCCTCGACCACGTCAAGGGCCTCGACGACGAGACGACGTACAAGCTGATGCGCGGCAACGCCATCCGCATGCTCGGCCTGGACCTGGACAAGTAGGCCGCGCGTGGACCTCACGTACACCGAGGAGGAGGAAGCGTTCCGGGCGGGACTGCGGGAGTGGCTCGCGGCCGTGCTCCCGAAGCTCCCCGCCGGGCCCTCACCGCGGGACTGGCCCGCACGGCGCGCGTACGACACCTCCTGGCAGCGCATGCTGTACGACGCGGGCTACGGCCACGTCCACTGGGACGCCTCTCCCACGCAGCGGCTGATCTTCCTGGAGGAGACCGAGAAGGCGGGCGCCCCCTATGTGGGCGCCAATTTCGTCGGTCTGTTGCACGCGGGCCCCACCATCGCCTCCGAGGGCACCCCCGAGCAGCGGGAGCGGTGGCTGCCGCCCGTGCTGCGCGGCGAGGAGGTGTGGTGCCAGGGGTTCAGCGAACCGGACGCGGGCTCCGACCTCGCGTCGCTGCGCACGCGCGCGTGGCGCGAGGGCGACCACTACGTGGTGAGCGGGTCCAAGATCTGGACCTCGCACGCGGAGGTCGCCGACTGGTGCGAGCTGCTGGTGCGGACCACGCCGGTGAGCGAGGCCGTGCCCAAGCACCGGGGCATCACCTGGCTCGCGATGCCGATGGACGCCCCCGGGATCACCGTGCGCCCGCTGCGGACACTGGCCGGGTCGGCCGAGTTCGCGGAGATGTTCCTCGACGAGGTGCGGGTGCCGGTGGCCCACCGCGTCGGCGACGAGAACGACGGCTGGCGCGTGACCATGGTGACCCTCTCCTACGAGCGCGGTACCGCCTTCGTGGGGGAGGTGGTGGCCTGCCGACGGGTCCTCGGGGAGATCGCCCGCGAGGCCCGCGCGAACGGCCGCTGGGACGACACGGCGCTGCGGCGCAGGCTCGGGCGGCTCGCGGCGGAGTTCACGGCGCTGTGGCGGCTCACGCAGTGGAACGTGAGCGAGGCGCAGCGCACCGGCGGGGTGCCGGGGGTGGGCGGCTCGGTCTTCAAGCTGCGGTACTCGCACGCCCGGCAGGAGCTGTACGACGCCGCCGCCGAGGTGCTCGGGCCGGGCGCCCTCGACCTCGGGCACGCGTGGAGCCTCGACCGGCTGTCCTCGCTGTCGTACACGATCGCCGCGGGCACCTCGCAGATCCAGCGGAACATCGTGGCCGAGCGGATCCTCGGCCTACCGAAGGGGCGGTGAGGGACGGTATGGATTTCCAACTCACCGATGGCCAGCGGGCTTTGCGCTCCGGGATGCGGGACATCCTGGCGGGGCGGTTCCGTCTGGGGGACGCTGTCGACTCTGCGGGCCGCGTCGACCGGGCCCTGTGGAGGGAGCTGGGCGAGGCCGGCTTCTTCTGCCTGGCCCTGCCCGAGGAGCGCGGGGGCGTCGGACTGGGGCTGCCGGAGGCCGTACTGGCCTTCGAGGAGGTGGGGCGGGTCCTGCTGCCGGGCCCCGCGGTGGCGACGTTCCTGGCGGCCGGGGAGGTGCCGGGCGCCGTGACCGGGGAGGCCCTCGTGACCGCCGTGGACGGGACGCTGGTGCCCTGGCTGGCGGAGGCGGACGCCGTCCTGGGGGACGTGAGCGGGGCCGTCGCCCTGCGCTCCGTCGACCCGCTGACGCCGCTGCACCGCGTGCCCGGCCCCCCGCGCCCCGGCCGGGGCGCGCTGCTGCACGCCGCCGAGCAGCTCGGCAGCGCCGACCGGACCTGCGAGATGGCCGTCGGACATGCCCGCGAGCGCGAACAATTCGGGCGGCCGATCGGGGCGTTCCAGGCCGTGCAGCACCTCTGCGCGCGGATGCTGGTGCGCGCCGAGGTCGCCCGCGCCGCCGTGTACGCCGCCGCCGTGACCGGGGACACGCGCGAGATCCGCGGCGCCAAGCTGCTGGCCGACGACGCCGCCGTACGCAACGCCCGCGACTGTCTCCAGGTCCATGGAGGCATCGGATTCACCTGGGAGTCGGAGGTGCATCTGCACCTCAAGCGGGCCTGGGTACGGGCCGAGCTGGGACAACGGGCCGACGAGGCCGAGGAGGCGCTCGCCGCCGCGCTGTGAGGGGGGCGGGGAGACTACGGAGCGTTGACGGAGCGTTGGTACCGGGTTGTGTCCCGCGCGGGACTCGTCACGGCATGGAGTCGGTGTCCGCCTCTAGTACCTTGTGTGAGATGCGAGTGGTTCTGAGGCCGAGCCGTCCCGGTGTCGCCCCCGCGGCGGCCCCGGCTCCGGCGATGCGCGCCGCTCGCCGTGCGGGACCGGGCCCCGTGCCCGTCTGTTCGACCCCCCGCGCCGCGCGTCGCACAGTATGCGGCACGCGTACTCCTTCGCGCTGGAATATGCCCGAAGCGCTTGTTGGGGTGACTGAACGTCAATCATGCTGTCTCCCAAGGGGATCACGTTCCGTGACCCCGTGGAGTCGCGAGGCGATGTGTCCGCCGGTTCGGATGGTGTGAGCGGTGCAGGTGCTTCAAGTTCAGCTGGAGGTCGGGGCCGACCCCGCGGAGGTGGGACGGGCCAGGAGATGGGCCCGTTCCCGACTGGCGGGCTCGGGCATAGAGGTCGACGAGCCGGTGGCCGAGACGCTGATCCTGCTGATCTCGGAACTGGTCACCAACGCCGTGGTGCACACGGGCTGTCCGGCCGTCCTGCGCATGCGCCTCCCCGAGGTTCCCGACGCGGCGCCGGGGACGGTCCGGGTCGAGGTGGCCGACCGCAGCGCCCGTCCGCCCAGGCAGCGGCACGCGGAGGGTGACGACACCAACGGCCGTGGCCTGGAGCTCGTCGACGGCCTCGCCGACCGCTGGGGCTGGCAGCCCGAGGGCGGGGGCAAGAGCATCTGGTGCGAGGTCGACCGGTGCGAGGCCGGGGTCGCCGCGGTGACCTTCGACGGCGCGTCGTACGACGACACGGACGCCGGTGCCGACGTGGCCTACGAAGCCGTCTGACCCCGGATCCGGGCGCGCCGTCGTGCGCCACGCGGCACGCGCTCATGCGCGGGTGAGATAAATCGGGCATAGACCATTAATCCCCAGCGGGGTGTTGACGTACCGTGTCCGATTGATCACGCTTGTGTGCAGCGATTCGCCGCGAGGGGACGTCGAGGGTGCTCGGTGACGGAAACCCTTGACGAGATGTGGGTCGCATTGTCGGCGTCGGTCCCCTCGGGGTCATGAGGGCAGTGTCGAGCGCCGAGCCGGATGGCGGCGCGCGGCATCGCGCTCGGGGCGGAAGCCGACGCGCCGCTGTTCGAGGAGTGGCGGTGTCACGGCCCCGCCACCGGTGCCACGGACTTCACAGCACCGCCACCGGCGCCACGGGCGTCCCCGTCCCGCCGGTGAACGGCTCCGGCATCGCGGAGAGCAGGAAGGCGTGGCGGCCCTCTTCCGCACAGGCTGTGGACAACTTTTCCAGATCCCAGTTCTGGCCCTGCGTCATCCCCATCTCGACCAGGTGGAGCGCGTGCACGGGCAGCCACAGGTCCTCGATCTCCGGCGGGAAGATCTCGAAGGTCAGGGTGTCGTCCGCGACCGCCGCCACGTCCCGCGCGTGGAACCACTCGGGGGTGCGCAGCGAGAGGCCTGGGGACGGGTGGCCGTACGCGTGCCGGTCGCCCGCCAGGTAGACCTGGATCTGTCCGGTGCGGACGAGGGCGATGTCGCCGGCGCGGACCGTCACACCGCCGAACTCCGCCGCCTCGTCCAGGTCTTCGGGCGTCACGGCGTGGTCGCCCGGCAGCCGGTCGACCCCCTTGGCGCGGGCCACGTCCAGCAGGACGCCGCGCGAGACGATGTACGGGACCTTGTCGATGCCGCTGAACAGCGCGCCCGCATGGGCCGTGATGGTGTCGGCGGGGCGGCCGTTGTAGATCCTTCCGGAGTGCGAGGCGTGGGTGAGCGCGTCCCAGTGGGTGGCCGCCTGGAGACCCATCGTCACCGTGTCGTCGCTGGTGGCGACCGTGCCGGGGCCGAACAGCTCCTGGTTGATCTGCACCATGGTGTGCAGGGGGTTCACGCGGCCGGGGATCAGGCCCGTCTGGACGCCGTCCTCCTTGAGGGGCAGCGCGAGCGGTACGCGGCGCCCTGAGCGGACCTCGGCGGCGGCCGACCGTACGACGTCGTCGGTGATGAGGTTGAGCGTGCCGATCTCGTCGTCGGCGCCCCAGCGGCCCCAGTTGTTCACGCGCTCGGCGATGTCGTGGAACGCGGCCGGCAGTGACATGGGTCCTCCGCGGGGCTTGTCTTCCGGTGTCCGACGGCCCCTAAAATCTAACGGTCCGTCAGAAACCGCGGGAAGGGGCCGGCGTGGGGAACTTCTTGGCAGGCAAGGCGGTGGCCGTCACCGGCGCCGGGCGCGGCATCGGCAGGGCCGTCGCGCTCGCCGCGGCCGCCGAGGGCGCGAAGGTCGTCGTCAACGACTACGGCGTCTCCATGGCGGGCGGCGAGCCGACCAGCGAGGTGGCCGCTGCCGTGGCCGAGGAGATCCGGGCCGCGGGCGGCGAGGCTGTCGCCGTCGCGGACGACATCTCCACCATGGCGGGCGGACAGCGGATCGTCGACGTCGCGCTCGCCGAGTACGGTCGCCTCGACGGCGTCGTGTGCGTCGCCGGGATCCTCCGCGAGCGGATGCTGTTCAACATGTCCGAACAGGAGTGGGACCCGGTGGTCGCCACCCACCTGAAGGGCACGTTCACCGTCTTCCGGGCCGCCTCGGCGGTGATGCGGAAGCAGGGCGCGGGCACCCTGATCGGCTTCACCAGCGGCAACCACCAGGGGTCCGTCGCACAGGCCAACTACAGCGCGGCCAAGGGCGGGATCATCTCGCTGGTGCGCAGCGCCGCGCTCGGACTCCACAAGTACGGCGTGACCGCCAACGCGGTGGCCCCCGTCGCCCGGACGCGCATGTCGGCGAACGTGCCCATGGAGCTGCCGGAGATCGGGGAGCCGGAGGACGTGGCGGCCCTCGTCGTCTACCTGCTCAGCGACCGGGCCCGCGAGGAGGGGATCACCGGGCAGGTCTACACGATCGCCGGACCCAAGATCGCCGTCTGGGCGCAGCCGCGTGAACTGCGCGCCGGGTACGCGGACGGCGCCTGGACGCCGCAGAAGATCGCCGACTTCCTGCCCGGCACGGTCGGCACCGATCCCATGCCGCTCCTCGCCCGGGTGGAGGCCATGGCCAGGGCGGCGGCCGGCCGGGCGCGGCCGAACGCGTAGGCGGGGAGGGGCGGGCCGTGGACTTCGGCTTCGGACCGGACGACGAGGCGTTCCGCACGGAGGCGCGGAGCTGGCTCGCGGCACACCTTGCGGGCGGCCATGAGGAGGTGCGCGGGCAGGGGCGCCCCGGCAGCGAACACGAGGCGGTGGCGGAACGCCGCGCATGGGAACGCGAGTTGGGGCGCGGCGGCTGGATCGGCCTCGGCTGGGACAGCGACGCGTACGGCAACCGGCGGGCCACGCTCACCCAGCAGGTCGTGTGGGCCGAGGAGTACGCACGCGCGCGGGCGCCCGGCCGCTGTGGGCACATCGGCGAGAACCTGCTCGCGCCGACGCTCCTGGCGTACGGCAGTGAGGGGCAGCGCGCGGAGTTCCTGCCGCCGATCGCCCGGGGCGAGGCGCTGTGGTGCCAGGGGTACAGCGAGCCGGGCGCCGGGTCCGACCTGGCGGGGGTGCGGACGCGGGCGGTGCGGGACGGGAAGACGTACGCCCTCACCGGGCAGAAGATCTGGACCTCGCTGGCGCGCGAGGCCGACTGGTGCTTTGTGCTCGCGCGCACGGAGGAGGGGCTCTCCCGGCACCGGGGGCTTTCGTTCCTGCTGGTGCCGATGGACCAGCCGGGGCGGATCGAGGTGCGGCCCATCCGGCAGATGACCGGCACCAGTGAGTTCAACGAGGTCTTCTTCGACGGCGCACGCGCGCGTGCCGCCCATGTGGTGGGCGGCGCGGGTCAGGGCTGGCGGGTCGCCATGGGGCTGCTCGGGTTCGAGCGAGGGGTCTCCACCCTGGCCCAGCAGGTGGGCTTCGGCCAGGAGCTGGCGGGGGTCGTGCGGGAGGCGGTGGCCTCGGGGGCGGCGCGGGACGCCGTGGTGCGGGAGCGGGTGGAGCGGTTGTGGGCGGAGTTGCGGGTGATGCGGTGGAACGCGTTGCGGACGCTGGGGGGCGGGGCCGGGGCCGGGAGCGCGGCATCGGCCGGGGCCCCGAGCGTGGCCAAGCTGTTGTGGGGGCGGTGGCATCAGCGGCTCGGGGAGCTGGCCGTGCTGGTGCGGGGCGCGGCGGGTGCCGTCGGGCCCTCCGACTGGTCGGCTGACGCGCCGTACGTACTCGACGCGGGGCAGCGGCTCCATCTGTTCACCCGCGCCGACACCATCTACGGCGGCTCGGACGAGGTACAGCGCGACATCATCGCCGAGCGCGTGCTCGGTCTGCCGAGAGAGGCCAGAGGGCCTCGGTGAGGGGTGCGTGGTGAGGGGTGTCGTCTTCGACGGGGTACGGGCCGAGGTCGTGGCGGACCTGGAGATCCGGGACCCGGGACCCGGCGAGGTGCTGGTCGCGGTGGCCGCCGCCGGGCTGTGCCACAGCGATCTGTCCGTCATCGACGGGACCATTCCGTTCCCGTCGCCCGTGGTCCTCGGGCACGAAGGGGCGGGCGTGGTCGAAGCGGTGGGGGCCGGGGTCACGCATGTGGCCCCCGGGGACCATGTGGCGCTGTCCACCATCGCGAACTGCGGTGCCTGCGGGGAGTGCGGGCGCGGGCGGCCCACCATGTGCCGGCGGGCCATCGGGCGGCCCGAGCGGCCCTTCTCGCGCGGCGGTGCGCCGGTGCACCAGTTCGCGGCCAGCTCCGCCTTCGCCGAGCGGACCCTCGTCAAGGCCGTGCAGGCGGTGAGGATCCCGGACGGTGTCCCGCTGACGTCGGCGGCGCTGATCGGGTGCGCGGTGGTGACGGGCGTGGGGGCGGTCCTCAACCGGGCCCGGGTGGCCGCCGGGGAGACCGTCGTCGTCATCGGCGCCGGAGGCATCGGGCTCAACGTGGTGCAGGGGGCCCGGATCGCCGGGGCCTCGGCCGTGGTCGCCGTCGACGCGAATCCCGAGAAGGAGGGCGTCGCGCGGCGGTTCGGCGCCACGGAGTTCTTCGGGTCGGTGGAGGCGGTGCGGGAGGTGCTGCCGCGGGGCGCCGACCACGTCTTCGAGTGTGTGGGGCGGGTGGCGTTGGTGCGGGAGGCCGTGGATCTGCTGGACCGGCATGGGCAGGCGGTGCTGCTCGGCATGCCGGGGGCGGCGGAAGAGGCGTCGTTCGTGGTCGCCTCGCTCTTCCTGGACAAGGCGATCCTCGGGTGCCGGTACGGGAGTTCGGCGCCGCAGCGGGATTTCGCGCTGTACGCGCGGATGTACGAGGAGGGGCGGCTCCTGCTGGACGAGCTGGTGACGGCGGTGTACGCGGTGGAGGCCGTCCGGCAGGCGGGCGCGGCTGCGGAAGGGGGGGCGGTGGCTCGGGGGGGGCTGACGTTCTGGGCGGGGCCCGGGGGGGGGGGGGGGGGGGGGGGGGGGGGGGGGGGGGGGGGGGGGGGGGGGGG
>NZ_JAFEXF010000147.1 GCF_016905445.1 Streptomyces sp. G44 | reverse complement strand
CGGCTACCAGGTCACCAACGTCGAGGCCTCCATGTCCTCGCCCTCCTCCCTCCTGCACTGGACCCGCAGGATGATCGAGATCCGCAAGCAGAACCCCGCCTTCGGCCTCGGCACCTACACCGAACTCCCCTCCACCAACCCCGCCGTCCTCGCCTTCCTCCGCGAGGCGCCGGCCGAGGAGGGGGAGGACGACGACCTCGTGCTGTGCGTGCACAACTTCTCGCGTTTCGCACAGCCCACCGAGCTGGATCTACAAGCCTTCAACGGACGCCACCCGGTGGAGCTGATCGGCGGGGTGCGGTTCCCGGCCATCGGTGAACTGCCGTACCTCCTCACGCTGGCGGGCCATGGCTTCTACTGGTTCCGGCTGCGCAAGGAACCGTCGTAGGCGCCAGCGGCGCGACGCCCTCGCGGGGCGGTTTCCACCGCCCCGCCCTGGGCACTCCTACGCACAGCCGGCACGCACCCCCGCACCCTGCCTTGTCCGCCTCGCGGAAAGGACGCGACGCCATGTCGGAAGCCGCCATCCGCCCCACCGCGCACGCCACGGCGCTGCTCGCCTCACTCGACCCGCTGCTGCGCGAGTGGCTGCCGAGGCAGCGGTGGTTCGCCGGGAAGGGCCGCCCCATCGGCTCCTTCGAGCCGGTGGCCGTCACCGAACTCCTGCCACGCGGCGGGCCGTCGGGCCTGCTGCACCTGCTGCTGCGCGTCCGCCGGCCGTCCGTGCCCGCTCAGGACGCCGCCCTGGAGGGCACGTCCGCCGAACGCTCGGGCGACTGCTACCAGTTGCTGCTCGGCGTACGCGACACCCTGCCGCCCCAGCTGGCCCCCGCCCTCATCGGCCACGTCACCGAGGGCCCGCTCGCCGGGCGGACGGTGTACGAGGCGCTGCACGACCCGCGGCTCGCCGCGCTGCTCCTGGAGCGGGTGCGGATGCCGGGCCGGCACGGCGTGCTCCGCTTCGAGCGGGACATGAGCGTCGACATACCCTCCGGCCTCGCCCCGCGCCCGCTCGCCGCCGAGCAGTCCAACTCCTCGCTCGTCTACGGAGATACGTTCATCCTCAAGCTGTTCCGCCGCGTCGTGCCCGGCGTCAACCCCGACCTGGAGCTGCCCCTGCACCTGGCCCGGCAGGGCTGTGCGCGGGTGCCCGCGCCCGCCGCGTGGTTCCTCGCGGACCTGGCGGACGGCCCGGCGGACGAGGCGTGCGGTCTCGGTGTGCTCCAGCCCTATCTGGCCGCCGCCGAGGACGGCTGGGAGCTCGCCCTGCGCATGCTCGCCAAGGGCGAGGCCTTCGCCGGTGAGGCGCGGGCGCTCGGCCGCGCCACGGCGGAGGTGCACGCCTCGCTCGCCGCCGCGCTGCCGACCGTCACCCTCGGCCGGGCCCAGGTCGAGCGGATGGCCGACGCCATGGCCCGGCGCCTCACCGCGGCGGCGCAGGCCGTCCCCGCGCTGCGGCCGTACGCCCCCGGGCTGCTCACCGCCTTCGAGGCGCTGGCCGACCTGGGCGGCGAGGGCCAGTCGTGGACCGCCCAGCGCGTCCACGGCGACCTGCACCTGGGCCAGTGCCTGCGCGCCCCCGACGGCCACTGGTCGCTCATCGACTTCGAGGGCGAACCGGCGCGCCCCCTCGCCGAGCGGCGGATGCCGCAGCCGCCGGTCCGCGACGTGGCGGGCATGCTGCGTTCCTTCGACTACGCGGCGGCCAGCCGTGACCCGTGGGCGCAGGAGTGGGCGACCGACTGCCGGGCCGCCTTCTGCGTGGGGTACGCCGACGTCTCGGGCCGCGACCCGCGCACGGACCCCGTGCTGCTGCGCGCCCACGAGACGGACAAGGCGGTCTACGAAGTCCTCTACGAGGCCCGCCACCGGCCCGACTGGCTCCCGGTGCCCCTGGCCGCCGTCCGCCGTCTGGCCGACACCGGCTCCGCCGACGCCGCCACCTGACCACCCCCTTTCGGAGGAGGCCTCTCCCGTGACCCCCCGCCCCCGCAAGCCGTCCGCCGAAGCCCCGGCACAGGTCCCGCCCCCGGCCCCGCCCGCGCCCCGCGACCCCGAACCGGCCCCGGCCCCGGAGCCCGCCGAGCAGCGGCCCGCGCCGCGGAACGCCAAGAGCGCGAAGAGCGCGAAGAGTCCCCGCAAGACCCCGGCCCAGAAGACGGGCAGGACGGCGAAGGCGGCCGACGCGGCCAAGGCGGCCAAGACCGCGAAGAGCCCGCGGCCCGCCCCGAGGCCCGCGCGGAAGGCGGCCGCGAAGACGCCCCCGAGGACCGCGCCGCAACCACGCACACCCCAGGAACCGGTGACCCCGGCGGCCCCGGTGGCCCCGGTGACCGCCGTCGCCGCGTCCCCCGTCCCCGAGGAGGACCGCGTACGCCTCCTTGAGGGCACCCACCACGACCCGCACGGCGTCCTCGGCGCCCACCCCGTCCCGGGCGGCACGGCCTTCCGCGCCCTGCGGCCCTGCGCCAAGGCGGTCGCCGTGATCGCCGATGACCTCCGGGCCGAGCTGCGCGACGACGGCGACGGGTTCTTCTCGGCGGTGCTGCCGCTTCAGGCACCGCCCGAGGACTACCGGCTCCGCGTCACGTACGAGGACACGGAACTGGAGATCCACGACGCGTACCGCTTCCTGCCCGCGCTCGGCGACTTCGACCTGCATCTGATCGGCGAGGGGCGGCACGAGCAGCTGTGGGAGGCGCTCGGCGCGCGGCCGATGGCACACCAGGGCGTGACCGGCACCCGCTTCACCGTGTGGGCGCCCAACGCCCGGGGCGTGCGGGTCGTCGGCGGCTTCAACTTCTGGGACGGCACCGGCTTCCCGATGCGGTCGCTCGGCGGGACGGGCGTCTGGGAGCTGTTCGCGCCGTCCGTCGGCGAGGGCGAGCTGTACAAGTTCGAGATCACCCGGCCCGACGGCACGAGGACGCTGCGCGCCGACCCGCTGGCCCGCCGGACCGAGACGCCGCCCGCCACCTCCTCGGTCGTGCACGCGTCCCACCACGAGTGGCGCGACGCCGAGTGGCTCGCCCGCCGGGCGGAGCGGCCCGTCCACGAGTCCCCGTTCTCGGTGTACGAAGTGCACCTGCCGTCCTGGCGCCCCGGACTGACCTACCGTCAGCTCGCCGAGCAGCTGCCGGCGTACGTCTCCGATCTCGGCTTCACCCACGTCGAGCTGATGCCCGTCGCCGAGCATCCCTTCGGCGGCTCCTGGGGGTACCAGGTCACCGGCTTCTACGCGCCGACGGCCCGCCTCGGGACCCCCGACGACTTCAAGTACCTGGTGGACGCGCTGCACCGGGCCGGGATCGGCGTCCTGATGGACTGGGTGCCCGCGCACTTCCCGCGTGACGACTGGGCGCTCGCGGAGTTCGACGGGCGGCCCCTGTACGAGCACGAGGACCCGCTCAGGGCCGCGCACCCCGACTGGGGCACCCTGGAGTTCGACTACGGCCGCAAGGAGGTGCGCAACTTCCTGGTGGCCAACGCCAGTTACTGGTGCGAGGAGTTCCACATCGACGGGCTGCGCGTCGACGCGGTCGCCTCGATGCTCTACCTCGACTACTCCCGCGAGCACGGCCAGTGGACGCCGAACACGCACGGCGGCCGGGAGAACCTCGACGCGGTCGCCTTCCTCCAGGAGATGAACGCGACCGTCTACCGCCGCAATCCCGGCGTCGTCACCATCGCCGAGGAGTCCACGGCCTGGGACGGTGTCACCCGCGCCACCCACCACCAGGGCCCCGGCGGCTTCGGTGGGCTCGGCTTCGGCCTGAAGTGGAACATGGGCTGGATGCACGACTCCCTCGGCTACGTCGCGAAGGAGCCCGTGCACCGCAAGCACCACCACCACGAGATGACGTTCTCGATGGTGTACGCCTACAGCGAGAACTACGTCCTGCCGGTCTCCCACGACGAAGTGGTGCACGGCAAGCGCTCGCTGGTGTCGAAGATGCCGGGCGACTGGTGGCAGCAGCGGGCCACCCACCGCGCCTACCTGGGCTTCATGTGGGCCCACCCCGGCAAGCAACTCCTCTTCATGGGACAGGAGTTCGCGCAGGGCGCCGAGTGGTCGGAGGCGCACGGCCCGGACTGGTGGCTGCTCGACCCGGCGTACGGCGCGGAGGCCGACCACCGGGGCGTACGGGACCTGGTCCGCGACCTGAACACCGTGTACCGGGACGAGGGCGCCCTGTGGCAGCGCGACACGGACCCCGGCGGCTTCGCCTGGGTGGAGGGCGACGCGGCCGAGGACAACGTCTTCGCCTTCCTGCGCCACGACGAGCGGGGGACGCCGCTGCTCGCCGTCTCCCACTTCGCACCGGTCGTCCGGCACGGCTACCGCCTCGGCGTGCCGGACGAGTTCGCGGCCTGGCAGGAGGTCCTGAACACCGACGAGGCGCGCTACGGCGGCAGCGACGTCACCCACCCCGACCCGCTCAAGCCGGAGCCGGTGGCGTCCCACGGCCGTCCCGCGTCCCTGCTCCTGACCCTGCCGCCGCTGGCTACGGTGTGGCTGCGGCCGGTGTGACCTCCTCGATGCGCTTGAGGGCCGCCGGCAGCTCAGCCGTGTACAGCACGCCGAGCCGCTGGGTGGCCCGGGTCAGGGCGACGTACAGGTCGCTCGCGCCGTAGCGCGCCGGCTCGACGACCAGGACCGTGTCGAACTCCAGGCCCTTCGCCTGACGCGGGTCGATCAGCACCATCGGCCGCGTCAGGTCCGGGGCCTCCCCGGCCGTCACCCCGGGGAGCTGTGCGGCGAGCTCCTGGTGGAGTTCGCGCGGGGCGACGACCGCGAGGCGGCCCTCGTCCCCGGCCTCGGCCGCCACCGCGGCGGCCACGGCGGCGGCGAGGTCGTCGGCGCGGCGCGCCCAGGGCCGTACGCCCGTGGACCGCACCGAGTTGGGCGGGCGGAAGTCGGGGTTCCCGGCGAGGCGCGGCACCTCGGCCGCCACGTCCATGATCTCCACCGGGGTGCGGTAGTTGACGCCGAGCCGGGTGTACTCCCAGCGGTCCGCCACGTACGGCGCGAGGATGTTCTCCCACGAGCCGCAGCCGCCCGCCTCGGCGGTCTGAGCGGGGTCGCCGACGAGCGTCATGGAGCGGGTCGGGCAGCGCCGCATGAGCAGCCGCCAGGCCATGGCGGACAGCTCCTGCGCCTCGTCGACGATGATGTGCCCGAACGCCCAGGTGCGGTCGGCCGCCGCGCGCTCGGCGGCGCTGCGGTGGTCGGCCTCCTCCTGCCGCTCGGCCATCCGCTCGGCGTCGATGATGTTGTGCGCGAGCAGCACCTCGGCGTCGTCCTCGTCCTTGTCCTCGAACTCGTACGTCCGCGAGGCCCGCGAGACGTCGAGGACGCCCTGCGCGTACGCGATCTCGCGGGCGCGCTCGGCCTCCGCCGCGGCCCGCTCGGCGCTGTCGTCGTGGCCGAGCAGTTCGGCCGCCTCGTCGAGCAGCGGGACGTCGGCGGGCGTCCAGGGCGCGCCGCGCGGGCGGCGGATCGCCCGGGCGTCGTCCTCGCCCAGGCCCGTGGGCTCCTCCAGGAAGTCGGTGAGGAAGCCCTGCGGGGTCAGCGTGGGCCACAGCTCCTCGATGGCCGCGTGCACCTCGGGGCTGGCCGCGATGGCCTTGCCGAGCTGGGCGATGTCGTCGGGGCCCAGGAAGTTCGGGCCGCCGTACGGATCGTGGCCGATGCGTTCGGCGAGCTGCTCGGTGAGCGCGTCGATGATCCGGAACGCGAAGTAGGGGCGGCCCAGGTTGTGCGGCACGTCCGCCTCGCGGGCCGCCTCCCGCGCCTCGTAGGCGATCGTCCAGTCCAGGATGAGGTCGCCGTCGTCGTGCGCGATGACCAGCGGCTCGCCCGGCTCGGGGATGCGCTGGCGGTCGCGTACCGCCCTGGCGAGGACCTCGGCCATCTCGGCGCGGCCCTTCACCTCGGCCGCCTCGGGGCTGTCCGCGCCGGTGGCCGTCACGCCGGGGAAGAGCTCGCCGACCGTGGCCAGCAGGACGCCCGTCTCGCCGAGCGCGGGCAGGACCTCGCCGATGTAGCCGAGGAACGCCGGGTTCGGGCCGACGACGAGGACGGCGCGCTTGGCGAGCAGCTCGCGGTGGGCGTAGAGGAGGAACGCGGCGCGGTGCAGCGCCACGACCGTCTTGCCCGTCCCGGGGCCGCCCTCGACGACGAGGACGCCGCGGTGCGGGGCGCGGATGATGCGGTCCTGCTCGGCCTGGATGGTCCGCACGATGTCGTGCATGCGGCCGGTGCGCGCCGAGTCGAGGGCGGCGAGCAGCACCTCGTCGGCGTCGGCGCTCTCGTGCCCGGTGCGGGTCGTGTCGCTCAGGTCGAGGATCTCGTCGTGCAGGGCGGTGACCTCGCGGCCCCGGGTGGTGATGTGCCGGCGGCGGCGCAGCCCCATCGGGGTGTGGCCGGTCGCGAGGTAGAAGGGGCGCGCGACATCGGCGCGCCAGTCGATCACGAGCGGGGTGCGCTCGGCGTCGGAGGCGCGGATTCCGATGCGCCCGATGTGGTGGTCGCGGCCGTCGCGGAATTCGAGTCTGCCGAAGCAGAGGCCGTTCTCGCCCGCGTCGAAGGCGGCGAGCAGGCCGGACTGCTCCGCCACCAGGACATCGCGCTCAAGGCGCGCCTGGAGACTGCTGCCCGCCTGCGACAACGAAGCCCGCACGGCGTCCTCGGCCTCCGCACGCAGCGCGTCCAGGCGTGCGTACAGTCCGGAGACGAATTGCTGCTCTTCCCGCAATTCCTCGGTTGACAATTCAGCCCCTCGCCAGTTACAGTGCTCTTATAAAGCTTCTCGCAAAAAGCCGCCCTGCACAAATGGGCAGAGCTTCGCGAAAGAATCCAATATACGCAGAGAAATGCCCCGGACGTCAATTCGTCCGGGGCATTTCCCTTGTCGCTCGCCGCTTTCCGCGCGGCCCTCGCGGGCACGGCCCTCAGAGCACGTCGGCGAGCTCCGCGAGGAGCCTGCGCTTGGCCCGGGCGCCCACCATCTGCTTGACGGGCTCACCGCCCCGGAACACGATCATCGTCGGGGCCGACAGCACCTGGTACGCGATCGCGGTCGCCGGGCTGCGGTCCACGTCCAGCTGCACGATCTTCAGCCGCTCCTCCTCCTCGCGCGCCAGCTCGCTCAGGACCGGCGCCAGCTGCCGGCACGGGCCGCACCAGTCCGCCGTGAACTCCACGAGGACGGGGCGGTCCGCCTCGCGCAGCACCTCCCCCTCGAAGTCCGCGTCCGTCACCTCGGCCACGCCTGCTGCCTTCACTTCGCCACGCTCCTCGTCACATCGGTCATCCGGTACATCGGCTCATCCGGTCAGCTCGCACCGCGGCTCGGGGCCGCCGGGGAGCAAGGCCTCGGCGCGCGTCAGCTGTGCGCCGACCTGTGCGCGCACCGCGTTCAGTTCGCTGATCAGCGCGTCGAGTTCGGTGAGCTTGCGGCGGTAGACGGCGAGCGACGCGGGGCACGCGTCGCCCTCCGGGTGGCCGGAGCGCAGGCACTCCACGAAGGGCCGGGTCTCCTCCAGGTCGAACCCGAAGTCCTGGAGCGTCCTGATCTGTTCCAGGAGCCGCAGGTCGTCCTCGTCGTAGGTGCGGTAGCCGTTCCCCGCCCGCCGTGCGGGCAGCAGCCCGCGGGACTCGTAGTAGCGCAGCGTCCGCGTGGTCGTCCCCGCGCGCGCCGCGAGCTCGCCGATTCGCATGCCCCGACGGTAATCGTTGACGTGGGCGTCAAGGCCAGGGGTGCGCCGCCCGGCCCTCCGCGGGCGGCCTGTCGCTCAGCCGAAGTCCGGCTCCCCGTACCGCCGCTTGAACTCGTGGAAGCACTCCACCCCCGCCATCAGCACCACGCCGTCCCACAGCCGCCCGGCCGCCTCACCCCTGGGCGCCGGGGACACGACCGGGCCGAAGAGCGCCCCGGCGCCCTCGACCAGGAGCACCGGCGTGCCGACGTCGTCGCCCACGAGGGCGACGGCCTCCGCGTGCGAGGCGCGCACCACGGCGTCGTACTCCGTGGTCATCGCCACGGCCGCCAGCTCCGCGGGAAGCCCCGCCTCGGCGAGGGCGGCCGTCATGCCCGACCAGTCCTGCCGCTCGTGGACGCGCCGCCCGAGGGCGTCGAAGTACCGGCCGAGGGCTTCGTTGCCGTGCCGTTCCCGCACGGCGGCGCACACCCGGCCGTGCGCCTTCATGTACTCCCCGTACAGCCCCTCGGGGTCCTCGGGATCGACGTCGCGGTCCTCGTTCAGGACGGCCAGGCTCATCACCCGCCAGCGCACGTCGATCTCCCGCACCCGCTCCACCTCGCGGAGCCAGCGCGAGGTGAGCCAGGTGTACGGGCAGACGGGGTCGAACCAGAAGTCGACGGCCACTCCACGGGGCCCGCGGTCCTCGGTGCCGGTCATGGCCCCACGGTACTGAAGCCGCGTCCTGGCCGCGCCGGTGTCCGCAGCGCCGGGACTGTGCCATGGTGTCGCACATGTCCATTCTGTTCACCGGAGGCACCGGCTTCCTGGGCTCCCGCCTGCTGCACGCCCTGCTCGTCGAAGAGGGCTGTGCGGTCACGGCGTTGGGGCGCGGCACCTCCGCCGCGCTGCGCACCCGCATCGTCACGTCGCTGACGCGCCTGGCCGGCGGTCCGCTGCCGCAGGCGGCGCTGGACCGTCTGCACTGCGTGCCCGGAGACGTCTCCCGGCCGCTGCTGGCCCTGGCGCCGGCCCAGTACGCCCGGCTCGCGGGGCGAACGACCGCCATCTGGCACAGTGCCGCCGACATCTCGCTCGCCGCGCCGCTGGACTGCCTGAGAGCAACCAACGTGACCGGCACGGAGCACGTGCTCGGCTTCGCGGAGCACGCGGGCCCGCGCTGCCGTGTCACGCACATCAGCACCGCCTTCGTCGCCGGACGCCGACGGCGCGGATGCGTGGCGGAGGCGGCACTCGATGACTCGTACGGCTTCGAAACGCCCTACGAGCAGACCAAGTTCGAGGCCGAACGGCTCGTGCGCGAGTGGGCCGGGCGGTGGAGCCGGCCGGTGACCGTGCTGCGCCCCGGCATCCTGGTGACGGGCAGCCGCCCCGAAGAGGGCGAACCCCAGCACCCCTTCGGCGAACTGGGCATCGGTGCCGCGTCGTTGAGCGGCGCCCTCGAAGAAGTGACGGGACACGTACGGCTGCCCCTGCCGCCCGGGGGCACGCTCAACGCGGTGCAGGTCGAGTACGCGGTCCAGGCGATGCTGCGTCTCGCCGCCCGCGCCCCGGACCGGCCCGGAGCGCACACCTACCATGTGGTCCACCCGGTCGACACTCCCGTACGCCTGCTCCTGGAGGCCGTCGAAGTCCGGCACCCGGGCCTGCGGTTGGCGCAGGCGGAGCGCGTCACCGACCCGAGCACGGCCGAAACGCTGATCGCCGCGCGACTGCCCGACTTCCTCCGGCGGTACTGCATGCAGCGACGCGGCTACGAGCGGTCGGGGCTGCTCTCGCTCGTGCCGGAGCTGGCGGATCCGCCGCCGCTCGACGCGCCCTACGTGCGGGCGGCACTGGGGTACGGGCCCGCCGTGGACGACGTCACCCGCACGAGGGTCACCACGTAGCAGTCGGGCGATTTGCCGTACATGCCGCAACCGGGTGAGTCCACGGCCGTTACTCCGGCGTGCCTATCGGCCGGGTCTCTGTCCGCCACTCCGAGGATGCCGCATGCCTGCCTCTGTTCCCGATGCCAACGAACCCATCGCCGTCGTGGGGGTTTCCTGCCGCCTGCCGGGCGGCATCGCCACGCCGGACGACCTGTGGAGCGCTCTGGAACTGCGGCTCGATCTGGTGACCACCGTGCCCGGTGACCGTTTTCCCGCCGACCGGTTCACCGACCCCGCGCGGCCGAGGCCCTCCCGGAGCTGCACCGCGGCGGGCGGCTTCCTCGATGACGTCACGGGATTCGACACCACCTACTTCGACGGGATCTCACCGCGTGAGGCCGCGGCGATGGACCCCCAGCAGCGGCTGCTCCTGGAGTTGGCGGTCGAGGCCGTGGACGACGCGGGGGCCTCACGGCGGGCCCTGGCGGGTTCCGACACCGCCGTGGTGATCGGCAGCAGCGGCCACGACTACGAACAGCTCCAGACGCTCGTCGGGGGCAGGGTGGACCCGCACATGATGCCGGGCCTGGCGAGCTGCAACCTGGCCAACCGCCTGTCCCACGCCTTCGACTGGCACGGCATGAGCACGACCGTGGACACGGCCTGCTCCTCCGCGCTGACCGCCGTGCACCAGGCCTGCGAGCTCCTGCGCCGCGGGCGCTCGCGCACCGCACTCGCCGGCGGCGTCCAAGTCCTGCTGGGGCCCACGTCGTTCATCGGCTTCTCGGCGGCCGGCATGCTCTCCCCGACGGGCCGCTGCCGGCCCTTCTCCGCCGAGGCCGACGGATTCGTCCGCTCCGAGGGCGCGGGCCTCGTGCTCCTGAAGCGGCTCTCGGACGCCACGGCCGACGGGGACCGGATCCACGGACTCATCCTGGCGAGCGGCGCCAACAGCGACGGGCACACCCCCGGCCTCACCCTGCCCAGCGGCAAGGCCCAACAGGCCCTGCTCACCGAGGTCTACGACGAGGCGGGCATCAGCGCCGACGAACTCGGCTACGTGGAGGCGCACGGCACCGGCACCCCGGTGGGCGACCCGATCGAATGCGCCGCCATCGGCCGCGCCCTGGGTGCCCGCCGCCGCGGCGGCGCCCTGCCCATCGGATCGGTGAAGGGCAACCTGGGCCATCTGGAGGGCGCGGCGGGCATGCCGGGCCTGCTCAAGGCGCTGCTGGTGCTGCGGCACCGGCGCATCCCGGCGACCGTCAACGCCGAGCCGCTGAACACGGACATCGACTTCGACGCCCTGGGCCTGCGGCCCGTCGTCGAGGCGGAAGACCTGGCCGGCCCGCGGCGGCCGCTGGCCGGGGTGAACTCCTTCGGGTTCGGAGGGGCCAACGCCCACCTCGTCCTGGCGCCCGCGCCGCAGGTTCCCGCCCGCCCCCCGGCCCGGACGACGACGGGCCCCCTGCCCGTCGTCGTCTCGGCGCGCACCCCGGAGGCGGTGGCCCGGGCCGCCGAGAACATGGCCGAGCGCCTGGAGTACGCCGCGCCCGAGGAGTTCTACGACGTCGCCTATACGGCCACCGAGCGGCGCGCCCGGCACGAGTACGCCACCGCCGTCCTCGCCTCCACCCCCGCGGGGGCCGCGCGGGCGCTGCACGCGGCGGCCCTCCGCCCGGACGCGGCGCAGCGCACGGTCACCGGCGAGGCGGCGTGCCGTACCGTGTTCGCCTTCTCCGGCAACGGCTCGCAGTGGCCGGGCATGGGCGCGGCCCTGCTGGACGCCGAACCCGCCTTCCGGCGGGCGGTGGAAGAGGTCGACGGCCTGCTGCGCCCCCGGCTGCACTGGTCGGTGGCCGAGGAACTGCGCCGCCCGGCACAGCAGGCGCGCCTGCACCTGACGGAAGTGGCCCAGCCGCTGCTGTTCGCCGTCCAGGTCGGCCTGGTCGAGCTGCTCGCCGCCCACGGCATCCACGCGCAGGCCGTCCTCGGCCACAGCATCGGTGAGGTCGCCGCCGCCTGGGCCGCCGGCGCCCTGGACCTGCCCGCCGCGTGCCGGGTCGTGGCCGCGCGCAGCCACGCGCAGGCCTCCACCGCGGGCACGGGCGGGATGGCCGCGGTGGGCCTGGGCGCCGAGGACATGGCCAAGGAACTGGCCGCCTTCGCCCCCAGGCTGGAGCTGGCCGGGGTGAACGGCCCCGGGGACTGCACCGTCGCCGGGGAGCGGCGGGCGCTCACCGGCCTTGGCACCCAACTGTCGGCGCGCGGCGTCTACTTCAAGGAACTCGACCTGGACTACGCCTTCCACAGCCGGGCCATGGAACCCGTCAAGGACGGACTCCTCGCCGCCCTGTCCTCCCTCACCTGCCGCGAGCACCGCATTCCCTTCTTCTCCACCGTCACCGGGGGCCCGCTCGCCGGTGAGCAGCTGACCGCCTCGTACTGGTGGCGCAATGTGCGGGAGCCGGTCGCCTTCGACCGGGCGGTCACCGCTCTGCTGGCTGAAGGGCCCGCCGTCTTCCTGGAGATCGGGCCGCACGGCGTGCTCACCCCCTACCTCAGGCGGCGCCGGGAGGACGCCGGTCCCCTCCCTGGCGCCGTCGCCGTCTGCCGCCGCCGCCAGGACGGCCCGGACACCGTGCGTGCCGCGGCCGAGGCCGCCATCGCCCTGGGCGCACGGACGACCGGCCATCACTTCCCGCGGCCCGGCCGCGTCACCGCGCTGCCCGCCTACCCGTGGCAGCGCGAGCGGTGCTGGAACGGATCTCCGGGGGACTGGGAGCGCGTGCCGGGGGAGCGCGGCGTCCCGCACCCGTTGCTGGGCCAGTCCGCCCAGCTCGCCCAGCCCGCCTGGCGCCAGGAGATCGACACCGCGCGCCTGCCGTGGCTGGCCGACCACCGGGTGGGCGACGCGGTGGTCATGCCCGCCGCCGCCTTCGTGGAGGCCGCGTGCGCCGCCGGCCGCCGGCACTTCGACGGACCCGTGGAGCTCACCGATCTGCACGTGGTCCAGCCCCTGACCCTGCCGGGCCGGACGGACCCCAGGGACGTCCAGATGCAGACGACCCTGTCGCCGGAGGACGGCGTCGCGCGCATCGCCGGCCGGCCCGACACCGGTTCCCCGTGGCAGCTGCACGCCCGCGGCCGCGTCCGCAGGCTCCTCACCCCGGCGCCCGACCCGCTGGACCTCACGGCCGTGCGCACCCGGCTGTCCGCCGTGGACGTGGACCCGGAGACGTTGTACTCCTCGTTCGACGCCGTGGGCCTGCGGTACGGACCCGCCTTCCGCGTCCTCACCGGCGTCCGGACCGGGGACGGTGAAGCGCTGAGCGGATACCGCCTCACCGTGCCGCCCGAGGGCTTCGAGGCCCATCCCGCGATCCTGGACGGCGCGCTGCAAAGCGCCGCGGCCCTCCTCGCCCGGTCCGGCGAGCACCGCTTGTTCCTGCCCGCCGCGATCGGCGCCGCCCGGGTGTGGCGGAGCCCGGCCGACCGGGGGCACCTGCACGTCCGCGCCGTCCACGTCACCGACCGCGATGCCCGGTTCGACGTCCTGATCACCGACGAGGGGGGTGAGATCGCCGCCGAACTGCGGGACTGCCGGGTGCGGCAGGCGAACATGCTGGCCACCGCGGCGGCGCGGCAGGCCTCCGTCGTCCTGCGCTCGGCGGCGCATCCCGGCACGGTCCGCCCCACGGTCCTGCCCGCCCCCCGGGAGCTGGCAGCGGCGGCAACGGCCGCACGAACCGACCTCACCGACGACGAGCTCACCCGTTTCCTGGAGCGCCTGCGGGAGTCGGCGGCACACTGGAGCGCGCACGCGTTCGCCCGGCTGCTGCCCCGGCACACCCGCTTCGACCTGGACGACCTGCGCGCCGCCGGGATGCCCGAGCGGTACGCGGCGCAAACCTCCCTGCTGGCCGCTCTCGCCGTCGACCACGGCCTGCTGTCGGACGCCTCCGACTCCGCGCCCTCCGGCTGGAAGTGGCGTACGGCCAGTGACACGGGCGAGCGCGCCCGGGCCCTGCTCGCCGATCACCCCGGCATGGCCGCGCTCCTCGCGGTCCACCAGCGCTGCGGGCTGCGGCTCGCGGCCGTACTGAGCGGAGAGCGCGATCCCCGGGAGCTGTTCACCACCGAGGGCGACCGGCACCTGTGGGAACGCTTCCAGGCCCGCACACTGCACCCCGCCGTGCTGCGCAGCGCCCGGTCGCTGCTCGTCCGGGCCCTCGCCGGCCGGCCCGCCGGCAGCCCTCTGCGGGTGCTGGAGATCGGCGCCGCGGCCGGTGACCTGAGCGCCGAACTCCTGCCGCTGCTGCCGCCCGAGCTGACCGAGTACGTCTTCACCGACCCCTCCGCGGACACGTTCCCGCGCGCACAGGCCCGCCTGGAGGCCTACGACTTCGTCGACTACCGCGTCTTCGATCCCGACGCCCCGGACGGCGGCGAGGCCCCCGACGACGGCGAGGCCGGGCGGCACCTGCCCGGCACGTACGACCTGGTGATCAGCTCAGGGGCCCTCCAGCGGGCGAAGGCGCCGGCCGGTGCCGCACGCCGCGTCGGGCGGCTGCTCGCCGAGGGCGGGCTGCTGCTGGCCCTGGACCGCGGCCCGCTGTCCCATACGGCGCTGTTCCAGGGGCTGTTCGACACCACGTCGCCCGCTCCGCCGTGCGACGGCGGCGAGACGCTGCGCTCCGCCCTGCGCGACGCGTGCTTCACCGACATCACTGCCGACGGGACGGCCGAGGGCGCGGGCGGCGTGCTCCTGGCCCGCCCGCCGCGCCCGGAGAAGACCGGGACACCGGCGCCCGCGCCGGGCACGGCGGCAGCCCTCCCGGCCCTGTCCGGCCGGTGGCTCCTGCTCTCCGAGAGCGCCACGGCCCCGCTGCCCCCGGTGCTGGCGACCGCCGTGGCCGACGCCGGCGCCGATGATGTCGTGTGCGGCACCGTCCCCGGCCCCGAGGGCTGGGCGCACCTGCTCGCGGGCACGGAGTCCGCTCATTGCGTACTGCTCGTGGACGGCCGGGTGCCGTCGGATGCCGGGGCACTCACCCGCCGGGCCGTCCAGTGGGGGCAGACCCTCCGCGCGGCGGCGCGGGCCCTGTCCGCCGCCCCTCCGGACCAGCGCTCCACGCTCTGGCTGGTCACCCGGCCCACCGGCGCCCTGCCCCGGCCGGAACGCCCCCTCGACCCGGGCGCCGCGGCCGTCTGGGGCACCGCGCGGACGCTCGCCAACGAGCGTCCCGGCCTGGACGTGCGCCGCGTCTCTTTCGAGGAGGGCGAGGACACCGCCGCGGACGCCGACCGGCTGGTGCGCGAGTTCCTGCACGCCTCGGCACCCGCCGCGGGCCCGGCCGAGGACGAAGTCGTGCTGACTCCCCTGGGGCGCTTCGTGGCCCGTCTGACCGAGCGCCACCCCAGCGCGGGCCGACCGGCGGACCCCGACGAGGCCTACGTCCTCAAACTGCGCGACCAGGGCCTGCGCAGCCGGACGGCCTGGACCGCGGCACCCCGGCCGTCCTGCGCGCCCGGCGAACTCCTGGTACGCGTCCACGCCGCCGCGCTCAACTACCGCGACGTGATGCTGGCCACCGGCATGCTGCCCCCGGACGCCGAGGTGCCGCAGCCCGGCGGCCCCGCCCTCGGCCTCGAATACGCCGGGGAGGTGACCGCCGTCGGGCACGGCGTGACCGGCTTCGCCCCCGGCGACCGCGTCCACGGCCTCGCACCGCGCTCCTTGGCCTCTCACGTCCGCGTACGGCCCGAGTCCGTGGGCCGCACCCCGGCCGGCATGAGCCACGAGGAGGCGGCCACCCTGCCGGTGGTCTTCCTGACCGTCCACTACGCGCTGGCGCGCCTGGCCCACCTGCGGCCCGGTGAGACGCTGCTGGTGCACGGCGGGGCGGGCGGGGTGGGCCTGGCCGCGCTCCAGTACGCACGCCACCTCGGCGCGCCCGTGATCGCCACCGCCGGGACGCCCGCCAAGCGGGACCTGCTGCGTGCCCTGGGCGTCACCCACGTCTTCGACTCGCGCTCACTCGACTTCGCCGAACAGGTGCGGGACGCCACGGACGGACACGGCGTCGACGTGGTCCTCAACTCCCTCTCCGGGGAGGCCATCGCGCGCGGCCTGGAGACCCTGCGGCCGGGCGGACGGTTCATCGAGCTCGGCAAGCGCGACATCTACGGCAACCAGCCGCTGCTGCTGCGGCCGTTCCGCAACAACATCTCCTTCCACGCCCTGGACGTCAACCAGCTGACCGTGCACGCGCCCGCGGCACTGGCCACGGCCTTCGACGAGATCGGCCGGCGCGTGACCGGGGGCGTGTACCGGCCCCTGCCCCATGAGGTGTACCCGGCCGCGCGGATCCACGAGGCCTTCCGCACCCTCCAGCACTCCCGGCACCTCGGCAAGGTCGTCGTCTCCCTCGCCGAACCGCCCGCCCTGGAACGGCCCGCCCCCGCCCCGGCCCCGGCGCCCGACGCCACGTACCTCGTCACGGGCGGCACCAGCGGCTTCGGCGCGGCCACCGCCCGCCATCTGGCGGCCCGCGGCGCCCGGCACCTGGCGCTGGTCAGCCGCCGCGGCCCCAGCGCACCCGAGGCCACCGAGCTGGTGCGGGAGCTCGCCGCCCTGGGGGCCACCGCGCACGTGCACGCCGCCGACGTGACCGATCCCGTGGCGCTGCGTGAGGTCTTCACGCAGGCGCACGACGCGGGCCGTCCCCTGCGGGGCGTCGTGCACGCGGTGATGCGACTGGACGACGCGCCCCTGGCGGAACTGGACGCCGACCGGTTCCACGCGGTGCTGGCCGCGAAGATGCAGGGGGCGCTGGTGCTCGACGCGTTGACCCGGGAACACGAGGTGGAGCACTTCGTCCTCTACTCCTCCGTCTCCGCCCTCATCGGCAACCCGACGCAGGCGCCCTACGTCGCCGGGAACCTCTTCCAGGAGGCACTCGTACGCGCCCGCAGGGCCGACGGGGCCTCCGGGCTGGCCGTGGCCTGGGGCGGCATCGGTGAGACGGGCTACCTCCACCGCGCCGGGTTGACCCAGACGTTCGACCGCCTGGGGGCGGGCGCCCTCGCGCCCGCCCAGGCCCTGAGCTGCCTGGACGACCTGCTGGGTCAGCGGGCACAGGTGAGGGCGGTGGGACGGTTCGACTGGCCGCGCATGGCGCGCGCCCTGGCCGCCCTGCGGTCCGCCCGCTTCGTCCCCCTGACCGGCGCGGCGGACCCGGGGACGGGCGTGGACGCCGCGGATGAGTTCGCCGCGCGCTACACCGGCGCCACGAGCGACGACGAAGCCCGCGCCGTGCTCGCCGGGACGCTGATCCGCCTGGCGGCCGATGTGCTGCAAACCCCCGCCGAACGACTCGACCCCGCCAAGGACATCAGCGCCCTCGGCCTGGACTCCCTGATGCTGGCCGAGCTCACCGTCTCCGTACGGCGCACCCTCGGCTGCGAACTGCCGCTCATGGAGCTGGTGACCGTCAAGTCCCTCGCCGACCTCACCGAGCGGATCCACCGCACTCTGCGGCAAGCCGTACCGGCCGCCCCCGCCGGCCCCCACGAGCACGGAGAGGCCCTCGCACCATGAGTCGCACGCCCTCGCCCTGCCCCTCACCTGTCGACCGGCACCTGCACCGCGCCACCCGCGCGCTCCCGCACCGGGGGGGCTATCTGGGTGTCGTCGGCCTCTTGGAGGGGCAGCCACCGGGCGTCGAGGACCTGCGCGACCTGGTCGCCGACGCCGCGGCCCGTGTGCCCGCGTGGCGGTACCGGGTGAGCGCCGACAACCGGCGGGTCTGGGAGCCCGCCCCTGGCAAGGACCCACGGGAGCACGTCCATGAACTGCGCCTGCCCCCGGGCCCCGCGGCACTCGAAGACATCGCCCGGGCGGCGCACGACGTGCCTTTCCCCGAACGGGCCGACAGCTGGGGCATCTGGCTCGTCACCGGCTGGGCCCCCGGCCGTTACGCCCTCGCCTGCCGCGTGCACCACGCCCTCCAGGACGCCGCCGGGGGCATGGCGGGGATCAGCGCCCTCATGGTCCCCG
This sequence comes from Streptomyces sp. G44, assembly GCF_016905445.1. Classification (GTDB taxonomy): domain Bacteria; phylum Actinomycetota; class Actinomycetes; order Streptomycetales; family Streptomycetaceae; genus Streptomyces. The sequence goes on along the minus strand of NZ_JAFEXF010000147.1, from coordinate 1,317 downwards.
GCCTGGAGCTCCCGCTGAGCGTTCCGCCGGACGCCGAGCCGCCGTTCCGGCTGGCGGGAACCGCCCGTTGGGCTGCCCGGACGCTGCCGCCCCTGCTCCGGCCGACGGCCCGCTGGACCCCGGCGCGGCAGGCGGCCCGCACCGCCCGCACGCTGCACCTCACGAGCTGCGGCACCGGGCGCCTCCAGGCACTCGCCCGCGCGGCCGAGGCCTCTCTCAACCAGGTCTACCTCGCCGTCACCGCCGGCGCCCTGCGCGCCTGGACGCCCCAGGACTGGACGGCCCGCGACACCGGGCCGCTGCACGCCTTCGTCCCCGCCGAGAGCCGCCCTCCGGGCCACGAGACGGCCACCCTCGGCAACCACCTGGTGGCCCTGCGGGCCGAACTGCACTGCGCGGAACCCGATCCCCGCCGGCGCCTGGACCTGTTGCGCCCGAGCACGGACACCCGCGGCGCCCGGATTCCGCAGCAGCGGGCCGCCCTGCGCGCCCTGCCCTGTGTCGCGGGCCTCGCCACACGGTGCCTGCTCAGCCGGAGCCGGACGGCCCTGCTGACCACCAACGTCCGGCTGGGCGCGGGTCTGACGGTGAGCGGACACCCCGTACGCCAGATCGCCGGCCTGCCGCCGCTGCTGTTCGGCCAGCCGCTGACCGTGGCTCTGACCACCTACGAGGAGCAGGCGACCGTCTCCTTCACCAGCGACCGCGGCGACCCCGACCCCGGCCTCCTGCCCCGGCTGTGGCAGGAGGCGCTGACAGAGCTCGAAGAGGCCTACGCGCCGAGGTGACCTCGGCCTCGGGAGGCGGGGGCCCGGCGGCCGGGCCCGTCGGCGTCGGCCAGGGCGGCGCGGAGCCAGTTGTCGGCGGCGCCGGGAGTGGGCTCGGGAGGACCCTGGGGCGGGCTCATGACCTCGGCGGCGAGCTGCCAGTAGTGGTCGATGCGGGCCTCGGCGGCGAGCATGCGGGTGAGGCGGCGGCGGAAGGCGGCGGTGTCGCGGGCGTTGAGGGCGGCGGCGTGGACGGCGACGAAGCAGTCCAGCGCCTCGCCGCGGTGCGGCGCCCGGCCCGCCCGCAGCTGGGCCGAGGCCAGCGCGAAGGCCTCGGGCAGCCCTTCGTAGAGCACGGCGGGCCGGTAGCCCTTGCCGGGCAGGTGCACCTCGGGCCGACCGCTGTCCGGGCGCGGCCCCGAGTCGGCCCCGCTGCCGGACACGAAGGCGGGCAGCCCGGCGAAGGGGAGCACCCGGGCCGGGGCGGGGTCCTCCGGCAGGGGCGGGGCCGCCCGTTCGAGGACCGCCCGCACGACCCCCGCCCGCACGC
>NZ_JAFEXF010000146.1 GCF_016905445.1 Streptomyces sp. G44 | reverse complement strand
GTAGAGCACGGCGGCGTGCGTGGCCGTGACGACCCGGTGGCGCGGGTGGCGCGGGGTCAGCGCGCGCGTGGAGTGGTAGGCGGAGGCGAGGGTGACCTGCCGGACGCCGAGGGCGGCGAGCCGGGCGGGCGCGTCGGGGTCGCCGACGACGTCCCAGGGGTAGAGGAACACGGCGGCCTTCACGCGCCCGCCCCCGGATGTGCGGTCCCCACCAGCTCCCGGCCCCGCTCGACGAGTTCGGCCAGGCGTTTGACGTGCTCGGCGGCGGGCTCGTGCAGCGGCGGGCGGACCGGGCCGACGTCGGGGCCGCCGAGCCGTACGCCCGCCTTGACGAGGGAGACGGCGTACCCGCGGCCGAGGGCGCGCAGCTCCCCGAAGGGCCGGTAGAAGCCGTCGATGAGGCGGTTGACGGTGGCGTCGCCCTCGGGGGTCCCGGCGGTGAAGGCCCGGTGGAAGGCGAGCGCGATGTCGGGCGCGAAGCAGAAGACGGCCGATGAGTACAGGCGCACGCCGATGCCGCGGTAGGCGAGGCCGGTCAGCTCGGCGGTCGGCAGGCCGTTGAAGTACAGGAAGCCGCCGGGCACTTCGGCGCGCACGGCGCTGACGGTGCGCTGCATCAGGTCCATGTCGCCGAGGCCGTCCTTGAAGCCGATGACGCCGTCGGCGCGGGCGAGCGCGACGACCGTCTCCGGGGCGAGGACGGCGTTGTCGCGCTGGTAGACGATGACGTCCAGGGAGGTGGCGGCAGCGAGTTCGGTGTAGTGCCGGAGCAGCCCCTCCTGCCCGGCGACGACGAGGTAGGGCGGCATGGCGAGCAGCCCGTCGGCGCCCGCCTCCGCGGCCAGGCGCGCATACCGCACGGCGAGCGCGGTGCCGTACCCGGCGCCCGCGACGACCGGCACCCGGCCCGCCGCCTCCTCGACGGCGGCGGCGACGCACCCCTGGAACTCCTCGGGGGTCAGGGCGTGGAACTCGCCCGTGCCGCAGCAGGCGAAGACGGCCGCGGCGCCCGCCTCGACGCCGCCGCGCACATGGGCGCGGAACGCGCCCATGTCGACGGAGCCGTCCGGTCCGAACGCGGTGACCGGGAAGAACAACGGCCCGCTGGGGACGCGGAGTCGGGAAGCGAGAGGGGCTGGCGTCACGGGCTCTCCCTAAGCGTGCACGTTCCTGATTCACGTCCATATCCCTGAACGCGCTCACGCTAAGGCGCCCTCTCCGGCCCGGTCAAGCGGATGAACGGCCCGGACGGAGGGCCGAACAGCAGCCCGACACCGGGCACACGTCACATCCTTGACGCGGTGCGACCGCGCTCCCTACGGTGTCCACGGTCGTCCATGGATGTGAATACTGTACGTACATACATATGCCACACGACGAGGAGACCCGCATGCCCGCCCCCCGCACCGTCCTGCTCACCGGCGCCGCAGGCGGCCTCGGCACGCTGATGCGCGGCCTCCTGCCGGCCCACGGCCATGAGCTGCGCCTGTTCGACCTGCGCGCCGTCGAGGGCGAGCCGGACGCGATCGTGGCCGACCTCGCGGACCGCGAGGCGCTGCGCGAGGCCGTGCGCGGCGTCGACGCGGTCCTCCATCTCGCGGGCATCTCCCTGGAGTCCACCTTCGACAAGATCGTCAAGGCGAACATCGAGGGGACGTACCACCTTTACGAGGCGGCCCGCGAGGAAGGCGTGCGGCGGATCGTCTTCGCCTCCTCCAACCACGCGGTGGGATTCACGCCCCGGCCGCGGGACGGCGACCCGCTGATCCCGGTCGGCACCGCGCACCGCCCCGACACCTTCTACGGCCTGTCGAAGTCCTTCGGCGAGGACCTCGCGCAGTTCTACTGGGACAAGCACGGCATCGAAACCGTCTCGGTCCGCATCGGCTCGTGCTTCCCCGAGCCGTCGAACGTGCGGATGCTGTCGGTCTGGCTGAGCCCCGCCGACGGCGCGCGGCTCTTCCACGCGGCGCTCACCGCGCGGGACGTCGGGCACACCGTCGTCTACGGCTCGTCCGCCAACACCCGCCTGTGGTGGGACCTCTCCCCGGCCCGCGCGCTCGGCTACGACCCGCAGGACGACTCCGAGCAGTACGCGGCCGAGCTCATCGCCGAGCAGGGCGACCTGGACCCCGGCAACCCCGACCACGCCCACCTTGGCGGCCACTTCTGCACCCGCCCGCCGGTCTGGCCGCACTGAGCCGCCGACCCGTTCCGGGCGGCAAACGGGCGGCACAGACCCCCGGGACGGGCAGGGCCGCCGCCCGCACCCCAGGCCGCCGCCCCGCCGAACGGGCACAAACGGGCAGCATCACGTCCGCTGCGCACCTGGTCACCCCCCTGCCCGCGCTGTAGAACTTCCCCACAGGCCCGGACGGGCACGCGAGGAACGCCCTGACCGAGGGCCCGACCAGGGGAAGAGGGGCGCCGATGACCGCGGAGGAACGTCAGCGGCGGATCGTCAACGCGGCCCGCCACTCCGGCTCCGTCGACGTGACGGCGCTCGCCGCCCAGCTCGGTGTCGCGAAGGAGACCGTCCGCCGCGACCTGCGCGCCCTGGAGGACCACGGCCTGGTCCGCCGCACCCATGGCGGCGCCTACCCCGTGGAGAGCGCGGGCTTCGAGACGACCCTCGCCTTCCGCACCACCATGCACGTGCCGGAGAAGCGGCGTGTCGCCGCCGCCGCGGCCGAGTTGCTCGGCGACGCCGAGACCGTCTTCGTCGACGAGGGGTTCACGCCCCAGCTGATCGCCGAGGCGCTGCCGGGCGCGGCGGCCGGACGCCCGCTGACCGTGGTCACCGCCTCGCTCGCCGCCGCCGGCGCCCTCGCGGAGGCCGCGGACGTCACCGTGCTGCTGCTCGGCGGACGGCTGCGTCCGGGCACGCTCGCCACCGTCGACCACTGGACGACCAAGATGCTGGCCGGATTCGTCATCGACCTGGCGTACGTCGGCGCCAACGGCATCTCCCGCGAGCACGGCCTGACGACGCCCGACCCGGCGGTCAGCGAGGTGAAGGCACAGGCGATCAGGGCGTCGCGGCGCACCGTCTTCGCGGGTGTGCACACCAAGTTCGGCGCGACGAGCTTCTGCCGGTTCGCGGGCGTCGCCGACCTGGACGCGATCGTCACCAGCGCCCGCCTGCCCGCCTCGGAGGCGCACCGCTACTCCCTCCTCGGCCCTCAGGTCGTCCGCGCCTGACGGCTCCCCCGCCGCGTGACACACAGCGTCCCCGCACGCCCCGGCCCGGCATCCGTCATCGTCCCTCCCAGCCCAGGAGCCCTTCATGCCAACCCCGACCCGACGGAGACCGCGCGCGCTCGCCGTGGCCGCCGCAGGGACGCTGCTCGCCCCGTTGCTCGCCGGCTGCTGGACCGGTGCGGGCGGGGCCGGTTCAGGCGACTCCCTGAACGTCCTCATGGTGAACAACCCGCAGATGCTTCAGCTGCGCAAGCTCACCGCCGCCCATTTCACCGAGGAGACGGGCATCGAGGTGAACTTCACCGTCCTGCCCGAGAACGACGTCCGCGACAAGATCAGCCAGGACTTCGCCAACCAGGCAGGCCAGTACGACGTCGCCACCCTGAGCAACTACGAGATACCGATCTACGCAAGGAACGGCTGGCTGCACGAGGTCGGCTCGTACGCCCGCAAAGACACGGCGTACGACGAGAAGGACATCCTGGCGCCCATGAGGCAGTCCCTCACCGGAGAGGACGGCAAGCTCTACGGACAGCCCTTCTACGGAGAGTCGTCCTTCCTGATGTACCGCAAGGACGTGTTCGAGAAGGCGGGCCTCACCATGCCCGAGCACCCCACCTGGCAGCAGGTGGCGAAGCTCGCCGCCCGGGTGGACGGCGCGGAGCCGGGGATGAAGGGCATCTGTCTGCGCGGCCTGCCCGGCTGGGGCGAGGTGATGGCCCCGCTGACGACGGTGGTGAACACCTTCGGGGGCACGTGGTTCGACAAGGACTGGAAGGCCCGCCTGGACTCCCCCGAGTTCGAGAAGGCAACGCGCTTCTACGTGGACCTCGTGCGCCAACACGGCCAGGCCGGGGCCGCACAGTCCGGCTACGCCGAGTGCCTCAACAACCTCACGCAGGGCAAGACCGCCATGTGGTACGACGCGACGGCCGCCGCCGGTTCGCTGGAGTCCGCAACCTCCCCGGTCAAGGGCAAGATCGGCTACGTGCCCGCCCCCGTGGTGCGGACGAAGAGCTCCGGGTGGCTCTACACGTGGGCCTGGGGCATGCAGAAGACCTCCCGGAACCCGGACAAGGCCTGGAAGTTCATCTCCTGGGCGTCCGGCAAGGAGTACGAGCGGCTCGTCGGCGAGAAGACCGGCTGGTCGAACGTCCCCGCGGGCAAACGCGCCTCGACGTACGCGAATCCCGCCTACCGCAGGGAGGCCGCCGCCTTCCAGGACGTCACCCGCGCCGCCATCGAGGGCGCCAGGCCCCGCGACCCGGGCGTGCAGCCGCGGCCCGCGCCCGGCATCCAGTTCGTCGGCATCCCCGAGTTCACCGAGCTCGGCACCAAGGTGTCCCAGGAGATCAGCGCGGCCATCGCCGGACGCCGGTCCGTCACCGCGGCCCTCAGCACGTCCCAGCGGCTCGCCGAGAAGATCTCCGAGGAGTACGAGGGACGATGACCGCCACAGCCCCCGGCACCGCCCCCGTCGGCCACGCGCGCGTGCCCGCCGCCCAGGCTCCCGGAACCTCGGGCCGGCTGCGCGCCTTGGCCACCAGGGCGCCGCTGCTGCCCGCCCTGATCTTCATGATCGCCGTGACCCAGCTGCCGTTCGTGGCCACCCTGGTGATCTCCTTCTTCGACTGGAACGCCCTCTATCCGGATGCCCGCCGCTTCACCTGGTTCGCCAACTACTCCGAGGTCCTCACCGACCCCGGCATGCGCGAGTCCGTCCTGACCACGATCCTGCTGACGGCCTCCGTGGTCCTCACGAGCCTGGTCCTCGGGCTCGGCCTCGCGCTGCTCCTCGACCGGCGGTTCACGGGGCGCGGGATCGTGCGCACGCTGCTGATCGCGCCGTTCCTGCTGGTGCCGGTGGCCGCCGCGCTGCTGTGGAAGCACGTGCTCTACAACCCCGAGTACGGCCTCTTCAACGGCCTTCTGCGCTGGGTGGGCGGGGAGGGGGCCGCGCAGCCCGACTGGATCTCGAACACCCCGCTGCCGGCCGTCGCGGCCTCCCTGGTGTGGCAGTGGACGCCCTTCATGACGCTGATCCTGCTCGCGGGGCTACAGAGCCGCGACCCCCAGCTGATCGAGGCGGCCCGCGTGGACGGCGCCGGCGACTGGCAGGTCTTCCGCCATCTGACCCTGCCCCACCTGCGCCGCTACCTCGAACTGGGCGCGCTGCTCGGCTCGATCCACATCGTGCAGAACTTCGACGCCGTCTTCACGCTCACCTCGGGCGGCCTCGGCACCGCCAACCTGCCCTACACCGTCTACCAGAGCTTCTACCAGGCGCACGAGAACGGCCTGGCCTCGGCGGCCGGCGTGCTCGTCGTCATCGGCTCACTCATCATCGCGACCTTCGCGCTGCGGGTCGTGTCGTCCCTGTTCCGTGAGGAGGGGTCCCGCGCATGAGCGACGTACGCGCCAAAGGCGTCAGGAGTGCCGGTCTCGGTCTGGCCGCCTGGCTCGCCGGCATCCTGTTCTTCCTGCCCATCGCCTGGATGACGCTGACCTCCTTCCACTCCGAGGAGGACGCCGCCACCAACCCGCCCTCGCTCGCCGCCTCCCTCACCCTGGACGGCTACCGCGAGTTCTTCGGCGCGGGCGGCGGCGCGAGCCCCTGGCCCTCGCTCATCAACTCGGCCGTGGCCTCGCTCGCGTCGACCCTGTGCGTCCTCGTGCTGGCCCTGCCCGCCGCGTACGCCCTGTCGATCAGGCCCGTGAAGAAGTGGACGGACGTGCTCTTCTTCTTCCTCTCCACGAAGATGCTGCCGGTGGTCGCCGGCCTGCTGCCGCTCTACCTCTTCGCCCAGCACACCGGACTGCTGGACAACATCTGGCTGCTCGTCATCCTCTACACCTCGATGAACCTGCCGATCGCGGTGTGGATGATGCAGTCCTTCCTCGCCGAGGTGCCGAAAGCGGTCATCGAGGCCGCGCGGATCGACGGGGCGCGGCTGCCGACCGTCCTCACGCGCGTGGTGGCGCCCATCGCGCTGCCCGGCATCGCCGCGACCTCGCTGATCTGCTTCATCTTCAGCTGGAACGAACTGCTCTTCGCACGGGTGCTGACGGGCGTCGTCGCCCAGACCGCGCCCCTCTTCCTGACCGGCTTCATCACCAGCCAGGGCCTGTTCCTGGCGAAGGTGTGCGCCGCGTCGCTCGTGATCTCCCTGCCGGTGCTCGCCGCGGGGTTCGCCGCCCAGGACAAGCTGGTCCAGGGCCTGTCGTTGGGAGCCGTGAAATGAGGGCCGCGATCGTCGAGTCCGTGGGCAAGGTCGTCGTCGGCGAGGTGCCCGACCCGGCGCCGGGCCCCCGCGAGGTCGTCGTGGAGGTCGCGGCGTGCGGCCTGTGCGGCACCGACCTGCACATCCGCCAGGGCGAGTTCGCGCCGACGCTGCCGGTGGTGCCCGGCCACGAGTTCGCCGGCACCGTCGTCGCCCTCGGCCGTGACGTGCGCGGACTGGCGGCCGGTGACCGGGTCGCCGTGGACCCCTCGCTGCACTGCCACGAGTGCCGCTACTGCCGGGCCGGACGGGGCAACCTGTGCGAGCGGTGGGCCGCCATCGGGGTGACCACGGCGGGCGGGGCCGCCCAGTACGCCGTGGCGCCCGCCGCCAACTGCGTACGCCTGCCCGACCACGTGCGCACCCAGGACGCCGCCCTCATCGAGCCGCTGTCCTGCGCGGTGCGCGGTTACGACGTGCTGCGGTCGCGGCTCGGCGCGCACGTGCTGATCTACGGCTCCGGGACGATGGGCCTGATGATGCTGGAGCTGGCCAAGCGGACCGGCGCGGCGAGCGTCGACGTGGTCGACCTCAACCCCCAGCGGCTGGCGACGGCGCGGCGGCTCGGTGTCTCGGCGTCGGCGGCGGGCGCCGACGAACTGGACCGGCCGGGCGGCTGGGACGTCGTGATCGACGCGACGGGCAACGCGGCCGCCATCCAGGACGGCCTGGACCGGGTCGCCAAGGCGGGCACGTTCCTCCAGTTCGGCGTCGCCGACTACGCCACGCGCGTCACGATCGACCCGTACCGCGTCTACAACCAGGAGATCACCATCACCGGTTCGATGGCGGTCCTGCACAGCTACGAGCGGGCGGCCGAGCTGTTCGCGGCGGGGGTGCTCGACCCGGAGGTGTTCATCAGCGACCGGCTGCCCCTCGACGACTATCCGCGGGCGCTCGACCAGTTCGCGGCGGGGGCCGGCCGCAAGATCGTCGTCGTGCCGTAAACCGGTGGTGGCGCGGCACGGCCGGGCCGTACGCTCCCGGCCATGCCGAGACCTCATGGATTCAGTTACGCGCGGCGCCCCGACGGCACCGTCACGATCACGCACGGCGCGCGCGCCGCCGGGACGCTGCGCGGCGGACGCGCCGCCCGGTTCCTCGCCGAGGTCGAGGGCGAGGACCCGCAGCTCGTGATGGCCCGCTGGACGGGCGACTACAAGCGTGGCAACGAACGAACGGCGCGCGATCACCCGCGCAACGGACGCTGAGCGCGGCGCACGGGTGATGCCGGAAAAACCTCGGGCAGGTAAGGGAACGGCAAAGCGGGGCCGTTCGTTACCCCTGGCATGACAGCTATGACCCCCGGCTCGAACATCCCCCTGACCGCCGCCCGCGTGGCGGTGGACGTCGCCGCTCCGGTGCGGCTCGACGTATCGGGCCTGCTGCTCACCGCCGACGGCAAGGTGCGCTCCGACGACGACTTCATCTTCTTCAACCAGCCCTCGGGGCCCGGTGTGACGTATCAGTCGGGCGGTGGCACGACCCCGGACAAGATCACCGTGGACACGGCCGCCGTGCCGTCCGGCATCGAGAAGATCGTCGTGACCGCGAGCCCGGACGCGGCGGGCCAGAGCTTCCAGGGCATCGAGCCCACCGCCACCATCCGTGACGCGGACACCGGCTCCGTGCTCGCCACCTTCACCCCGCCGCAGCTCGGCACCGAGACGGCCCTGGTGATCGTCGAGATCTACCTGCGCAACGGCGTGTGGAAGGCCCGCGCGGTCGGCCAGGGGTATGCGAACGGCCTCGCGGGCATCGCCACGGACTTCGGCGTCTCGGTCGAGGAGCCCGCCCCGGCCCCGGCCGCCGCGCCCGCCGCCCCGATGGCTCCCCCGGTGGGGCAGCCGGTCCAGGGGCCGCCCCCGCCGGTCGCCGACCCGCGCCAGGCCGCGCCCGCCGCTCCCCCGGCCCCCGCCGCGCCCGCCCCCGGCGCCGGGAAGATCAACCTGGACAAGGGCCGGGTCAGCCTCCAGAAGAACCAGACGGTGTCGCTGGTCAAGGGCGGCAAGCCGCTGCTCTCCCAGATCAAGATGGGCCTCGGCTGGGAGCCCGCGTTCCGCGGCAAAAACATCGACCTGGACGCCTCCGTCATCGCGTACGGCCCGAACCGCAACCACGTCGACAGCTGCTACTTCGGCAAGCTCTCCATCGTGAACGGCGCGATCAAGCACTCCGGTGACAACCTCACGGGCGAGGGCGGCGGTGACGACGAGGTGATCGCCGTCGACCTGGGGCGCCTTCCCCAGGACGTCACGGGCCTGGTCTTCACGGTGAACTCGTTCTCGGGCCAGAAGTTCACGGAGGTCGCGAAGGCGTACTGCCGTCTGATGGACGCGGCGACCGGCGAGGAGCTCGTCCGCTTCGACCTGACCAACGCCGAGGCGCAGACCGGCGTGATGATGGCCAAGCTGATCAAGCAGTTCAGCGGCGAGTGGGAAATGACCGGCATGGGACAGTTCGTCAAGTCGCGTACGGTGCGCGGCATGGTGAAGCCGGCGGCCCAGGCGCTGTAGAGGCGGTACCCGTCCGGGCGCTTCAGGCGCACATGCGTGAGGGGCGGCGGACCGCGCATCGCGGTCCGCCGCCCCTCACGTGTGTCGGGTCAGGTCTTCGAAGGTCAGAGCTTGGCGAGCTTCGGGTAGGGGCTCAGGAACCGTCCCTGACGGCCCGCGAAGTCGATGACGACCGCGTCCTCTCCCTCGACGCCGACGATCCTCCCGAGTCCGTACTGGTCGTGGGAGACCCGGTCGCCCACGGCGAACTGCTCTACGGGTGGGGCGGGCGGAGCGGGCACGTTGAAGGGACTGTTCGGAAGGTGGCGGCGCGAGCCGGCGGTCCTCGTCATATTCGAAGTATGCGCCCCCGGACGCCCGACGCACCATGCCGCGAGCTCACACCGCCCTCACATCGGTATGGAACAGACACACAACCGCCGCCGAAGAGCGCCGGGGCAGGGCCGGGGAACGGCCCGGATACGGCTCGCCGATGACGTTCCGTACACCGTCGGCGACACACCGTCGGCCCGCCCCGGCCGTCACCGTTCCTTCTTCACTCGTACGAGGCAGCCGCCGCCGAGGCCGCCCGGCCGGCCCGAGGCGCAGGTGGCCGCAGCCGTACGATGCCTCACAGGCGTCGCACAGACCGGCCGAGGGCCGACCGCCACGCCGCCAGACCCGACCCGCCGATCGGCAGACCCGCCGATCGGCAGACCGATCGACAGAGCGACCAACAGGCCGTCCGGGCACGGAGCGGACCGTCATGTCGCCGCAAGGGTCCCGCCCGGGGCCCGCTGGAAGGAGCCCCGTGGACGTCGGCGGGTATCGGATCGTCTCGCTGCTCGCCGAGAGCGGCATGGGCCGTGTGCACCTCGCGCGGTCCGCGTCCGGACAGCCGGTGGCCGTCAAGACGGTCCACGCGCACCTCGCGGCCGATCCCGCGTTCCGTGAGCGCTTCCGGCGGGAGGCGGCCGCCGCGCGTGCCGTGACCGGCCGCCGCTCGGCCGCCGTGCTCGATGCGGGTCCGGACGCGGAGGAGCCATGGGCGGCGATCGAGTTCTGCGCGGGTCCCGGGCTGCCGGAAGCGGTGGCCACCCACGGTCCGCTGGGCGACGCCGAGCTGGGCGCGCTGGGCGCGGCGCTCGCCGAGGCCCTGGCGGGCGTGCACGCGGCGGGCGTCCCGCACCGTGACGTGAAGCCGTCGAACGTCGTCATCACCCGTGACGGCCCGAAGCTCCTCGGCTTCGGTGTCGCCAAGCCCGTGTCCGCCGCGGGCCTCGCGGCGGACGGCCGGGCCCTGGGCTCGCCCGGCTTCCTCGCCCCCGAGCTCCTGTCGGAGGACGCCCGGTGGGAGCACGCCCCGGCGGGGCCCGCCGCCGATGTGTTCGCGCTCGGCGCGGTCCTCGCGGTGGCGGCGACCGGACGTGGGCCGTTCGGCTCGGGGCGCGCGCCCGAGGTGCTCTCCCGCACGCTGCACGAGGAGCCGGACCTGCTCGGCGTGCCGGGGGCCGCCTGGCCCTGGTTCCTGGGCCGCTGCCTGACCCGCGACCCGGCGGAGCGCCCGTCGGTCGCGGAGGTGCTGTCCTGGTGCGCGGGGCGAGCGGCCACGCCCCCGTGGTGGGAGACGGAACCGGTCGCCGAGCTGATCCGCCTCCAGGAGGAGGAGGTCGCGGAGCTCCTGGCGACGGCGGACGGAGGGCCCACCGGGACCGGTGAGCCCCCGGACGCCGGTGATCCGTACGCGGCGGCGGCCGGCCTCGGCATCCTCGGCGCCCTCGGCACCGTTCCGCGCGAGAAGCCGACCGCCCCCACGGCCGGCCCGACGGACCCCCGCATCCCCTGGCGGTGACCGCTGGGCCACCGGCCCGCCGATCGGGCGGTTCGCCGGACTGCCGGGCCGGGGCTTCAGCGGGGCTGCCGCCTCCACGGCCCCGTGATCGCCAGCAGGATGCCGGGTGACTGGATGCTCGCGTACAGCGTCCGTCCGTCGGGGGAGAAGGTGACGCCCGCGAACTCGCTGTACCGCGGGGCGTCCGCCGTGCCGATGTTGAGTTCGTTGCGCGCGATGGGGTACGTACGGCCGCGCTCCGTCGCGCCGAACAGGTGCTGGACGCCGTCGCCGTCCTCCGCGACGACCAGGCCGCCGTACGGCGACACCGTGATGTTGTCGGGGCCGTCCAGGGCGCCGTCCCGGTCCGGGTCGGGGTTGACGCCGAGCAGGATCTTCAGGGTCAGGGTGCGGCGGCCGGGGTGGTAGAACCACACCTGTCCGTCGTGCTGGACGGGGCTCTCGGCGCGGGCGAAGGAGGACACGATGTAGACGCCGCCGTCGCCCCACCACATGCCTTCGAGCTTGCGGGCACGCGTGACGTCGCCGTCGGCGAACTGCCGGCGCACCGGCACCGTCCGCGCGTCGCGGTCGGGCACCTCCACCCAGTCGACGCCGTACACCGTGCCGATCTTGGTGGCGCGGGAGAGGTCGTCGACGAAGCGGCCGCCGGAGTCGAAGCACTTGGGGGCCTTCAGGACGCCCGCGTCGTCGGCGAGGGTGCGCAGCCTGCCGCGGCCGTGCTCGAAGCCGTGCGGCGGGCTCCAGCGGTACAGGAGGCCGTTGGGCTTGGCGGCGTCCTCGGTGAGGTAGAGGTGGCCGCGCCTCGGGTCGACGACGACGGCCTCGTGGGCGAAGCGGCCCAGCGCCTTGACGGGCCGGGGAGCGCGGTCGGCCCGGCGGTCCAGGGGGTCGACCTCGAAGACGTAGCCGTGGTCCTTGGTCATGCCGTTCTGGCCGGCCTTGTCCTCGGTCTCCTCGCAGGTCAGCCAGGTGCCCCAGGGGGTGCTGCCGCCGGCGCAGTTGGTGGAGGTGCCCGCGATGCCGACCCACTCGGCGACATGCCCGTCGCGGCGGACCTCGACGACGGTGCAGCCGCCGGACGCGGCCGGGTCGTACACGAGCCCCTCGGTGAGCGGGACGGGGTGCTCCCACTTGGTGCGGGGGCCGCTCAGCTCGTGGTTGTTGACGAGGAGGGTGGTGCCGCGCGGTCCGGCGAAGGCGGCGGTCCCGTCGTGGTGGGAGGGCGTGTACTCGCCGCTCTCCAGCCTGGTCCGCCCGCTGTGGGTCAGGACGCGGTACGAGAATCCGGCGGGCAGCGCCAGCAGGCCCTTCGGGTCGGGGATCAGCGGGCCGTAGCCGGGGCCGTGGTGTCCGTGGCCCTTCGCGCCGGTGTCCGCGTCGGTGTCGTCGAGGGCGTAGGTCTCCGTGGCGGCGAGCGCGCCCGGCGCGGTGGCCAGAGCCCCGACGCTGCCGGTCAGGGCCACTCCCGCCCCGGTGATCGCGGTGCGTCTGGCGAAGTCCCTGCGGGTGAGCGACATGGTTTCTCCTGAGGCGCGAAGGCGGATGCGTACGACCGGGCTGCCGTCGGCGAAACCGTCCCGCCCGCGCCTGAACGCCGGTTGAACACCGCGCGACGCCCAAGGGCCACCTTCCGTGAACCTGCCCGTGCGGCGACCGGAGCACCCCGGTCACCGCACGGGCCGCCTCACCGCATTGGCCGCCTCACCGCGCGGGCCGCCGCGTCACAGCCCCTGCTGCGACCTCGCCTTGAAGGCCGCCTTCCGCGCTTCCTTGGCCACCTTCTTGTCGGGGTGCAGCCGCCCCATCGCTTCGAGGACGTCCGCCGTGGCCGGGTGCTCCACGCGCCACGCCGTGGCGAAGAAGCCGCTGTGCTGCTGGGCGAGGCCCTCGACGAGGCCCTGGAGCTCGTCGGAGTTGCCCTCGGCGGCGAGCTGCGCGGCGAGCGTGTCGATGGTCAGCCAGAAGACGAGCGCCTCCGACGGCGCGGGCACGTCCGCCGCGCCCTGCTCGGTGAGCCACACCCGGGCGAGGCCGCCGAGCTCCGGGTCGTCGAGCACCTCCCGCAGCGCGGGCTCCGCCTCGCCGCCGACCAGGGACAGCGCCTGCTGGCAGCGGAGCCTGCGCAGCGGCGCGCCCTCGTCGCCGCCACGCGCCGCGGCCAGCAGCTCCCGCGCCGCGTCCAGCGGCTGGTGCCGGACGAGCCACTGCTCGATCTCGGCCTGCGCGGCGGCCTGCGGGAAGCCGGAGGTGCCCTCCAGGAGTACGTCCGCGCCCTTGTCGGCGAGTTCACCGACGGCGGGCGCGTCGACGCCGGCCTCCAGCATGCGGGCGCGGATGCCGTAGAGGCCGAGCGGGGTGAGCCGCACCATGCCGTAGCGGGTGACGTCCTCGTCGTCGACCGGCACGGGTTCCGCCGCCGCTGCCTCGGCGTCGTCGATCTCCGCCATCAGGGCCTCGTCGACCGGCTGGTACTCGACCAGGCCGAGCGGTTCGAAGAGGCGGAACTGGTCGTCGAGCTTCATCATCGCGTCCGACACCTGCTCCAGGACGTCGTCCGTGGGCTCGCCCATGTCGTCGGGGACGATCATCGAGGCGGCGAGCGCGGGCAGCGGCACCGGGCCCTCGCCTCCCGCGGCGTCGCCCACGGTGAGCAGGTAGAGGTTGCCGAGGACGCCGTCAAGGAAGTCGGCCTCGGCCTGCGGGTCCCAGCCGAGCTCGCTGAAGTCGACCTCGCCGCTCTCCTCCAGGACGTCCAGGAGGTTCTCCATGTCGGGCACGGTGGCGTCGGCGTACACGGTGTCGAGGGCGCCGAGCCAGATGCCGAGGACGTCCTGCGGACCACCGGAGGAGAGCAGCGCGAGCTCCTCGCCCTGGGTGACGGTGCCCTCCGCGCCCTCTTCCTCGGCGTCCGTGACCTCGACCAGGCCCGTGTCGACGGCGATCCGCCAGGCCTCGCTCGCGTACGCCGCCGCGTCGGGGTCGTCCGTGTCCAGGCCCAGCTCGGCGGCGGCCGCCGGAAGCTGGGCCTCCACGAGCTCGCCGCCCGCGCCGACCCTGGTGCCGGCGCCCGCCCAGCGGGCGAGCCGCACGGCGCGGGAGAGCAGCGGTGTGGCGAGCGCGGCCCGCGCGAGCTCCGCTTCGGAGTGCAGCAGCACCGGCGGCAGGGTGGCGGGGCTTACGGACATCGGCTGGTTCTCCTCCGGGGGGTGCGGGCGCCGAGGGTACGGATCGGCAAGGCGCAAGCCTAGACGGATTTGGCCCCATGCCGCCCGGTTCATGTCCCTGTCAGAAGACGTACAGGTGGTGAGCACCCGCGGAACCTTGACAACTCCCCTGGTCACACACGAGATTGACGCGCGTAGAGCGCCCGCTCGGGATGCCTGCCGTCCGCTGCTGTCGCCCTCTTCCCTCCCGACCCTCACTTCCCCTCATCCCGGAGTCCCCTGATGCCCCACATACCGCGAACCGTCCTGCTCAGCGCCGCCACCGCCACCGCCCTCGCGGCCGGTCTGCTCGCCGTCTCCTCGCCCGCCGCCTCGGCCGACGAGGTCCGCGTCCACGACATCCAGGGCACGACCCGGCTCTCGCCGCTGGCCGGACAGCAGGTCACGGACGTACGCGGCATCGTGACCGGCGTCCGCGGCCACGGCTCGAAGGGCTTCTGGATCCAGGACACGAAGGCGGACGGCGACCCGGCCACCAGCGAGGGCGTCTTCGTCTTCACCGGCTCGGCACCGCTCACCGTCAAGCCGGGCGACGCGGTCCGGGTCTCCGGGACGGTCGGGGAGTACGTCCCCGGGGGCGCCAAGTCCGGCAACCAGTCCCTCACGCAGATCACCAGGCCGACGGTGACCGTCGAGTCGTCCGGCAACGCGGTGCCCGCGCCGGTCCGGATCGACGCGAAGTCGGTGCCCGCCCGGTACGCGCCCGCCGGTGACCCCGCGCAGGACGGCAGCGTCAACGGCCTGCCGCTGAAGCCCCGCACGTACGCCCTGGACCTCTACGAGTCCCTGGAGGGCATGAACGTGCGCGTCGGCAGCTCGCGCGTGGTCGGGGCGACCGACGCGTACAACGAGCTGTGGGTGACGGTGAAGCCGCGCGAGAACCGCAACCGGCGCGGCGGCACCGTCTACGGCTCCTACGACGCGCAGAACGGCGGGCGGCTCCAGATCCAGCAGCTGGCACCCGTCTCCGAGCGGCCCTTCCCGAAGGCGAACGTCGGCGACGTCCTGAAGGGCGGTGCCGAAGGGCTCCTGGACTTCAACCAGTTCGGCGGTTACACGCTCGTCGCCCGCGAGCTGGGGGACGTCCGCGACAAGGGTCTCGTACGCGAGAAGACGCGGCGCCAGGCCAAGAGCGAGCTGGCCGTGGCCACGTACAACGTCGAGAACCTCGACCCGACCGACCCGCAGGAGAAGTTCGACGCGCTGGCCGGGGCCGTCGTGACGAACCTCGCCTCGCCCGACATCCTCGCCCTGGAGGAGATCCAGGACGACAACGGCGCGACGAACGACGGCACGGTCACCGCGGGCACGACCCTGAAGAAGTTCACGGACGCGATCGTCGCGGCAGGCGGACCGCGCTACGAGTGGCGCTCCATCGACCCGGTGAACAACAAGGACGGCGGCGAGCCCGGCGGCAACATCCGCCAGGTCTTCCTCTTCAACCCCGAGCGGGTCTCCTTCACCGAGCGTGCGGGCGGCGACGCGACGACGGCCACCGAGGTCGTACGGTCGGGCAAGCGCGCCGCGCTGAGCCACTCCCCCGGCCGGATCGACCCGCAGAACGCGGCGTGGACCAACAGCCGCAAGCCGCTGGCAGGCGAGTTCACCTTCCGCGGCCGCACGGTCTTCGTGATCGCCAACCACTTCGGCTCCAAGGGCGGCGACGAGGGGCTCACCTCGCACCACCAGCCGCCGGTGCGTTCCTCGGAGGCGCAGCGGCTGACGCAGGCGCAGGCCGTGAACGGCTTCGTGCGGGACATCCGCGCGGTAGAGCGGAACGCGGACGTCGTCGTGCTCGGCGACATCAACGACTTCGAGTTCTCGGCGACCACCAAGGCCCTCACCGACGGCGGGGCGCTGCGCGCGGCCGTCACGTCGCTGCCGAGGAGCGAGCGCTACTCGTACGTCTACCAGGGCAACTCGCAGGTCCTCGACCAGATCCTGACCAGCCCCGGGGTGGGTGACGCCGATGACTTCTCCTACGACAGCGTGCACATCAACGCGGAGTTCTCGGACCAGAACAGCGATCACGACCCGCAGGTGCTGCGCTTCAAGCCGTAGCCGTAGCCGTAGCCGGGGCAGGCGCGGCCGTGACCGGAGCAGGCGGCGGCCGGCTCACCCGTAGAGGTGGTGCAGCCAGTCCTGCCAGGCCAGTTCGGTGCGTTTGGTGTCCGCCTGCGGGCCGAAGTCGTGCACGCTGACGCGCACCGGCGCACCGACGTGGTCGCGGCCGAAGAAGCGGTGCAGGGCGTCGTCGGTCCGCAGGCCGATGAAGTACCGGCTGCGGAAGTCGATCACCGCGTCCAGTTCCTCACCGGGTGCCTCCACGCGGATCCGGGCGCCCTCGGCCGCGTCGTCGGGCAGGCCGAGGGCGCGGCCGAGACGCACGAGGGCGCCCGGGGCGGCCGAGGTGAGCGGGCCGTTGAGCGCGCAGAAGACGGCGGGACGGCCCGCGAAGTACGCCAGGTACTGGCGCAGCGTGTGCAGGTGGAAGTCGGTGCGCCGGGTGGCGTCGGCGTACCGGCGGTCCCAGTCGTCGGCGAAGGTGCCCCGTTGGGCATAGCGCAGCCAGGAGCGCCTGCCGCCGTCCCGGGGCTCTATGGTGTGGTCGAGTTCGTCGAGCCGGTCGGGGGGCGGCCGGGTGCCGCGCTCCGTGTCCCGGACCCGGGCGGTGAGGCGGTGCGGCGGCTCCCAGCGGGTGACGGTGCCGCCGAAGGGGGCCGTACCGCCCTCGTGCGGCTCGTACTTCATGGGCCACAGCCAGCCGCCGGTGCCGGTGGTCAGGGCGGCCCAGACCTCGGCGGGGGAACCCTCGACCTCGAACTCTCGGGCGATCTCGAAGCGCTTGCCGCCACCGGCGGGGCCTCTCGCGGGGACGTCCAGCATCCCCCCACCGTCCCGCCGACCCCTGCCCCTGTCCAGGCGGGTGGCGCCGTCGGCGGCGGGGCGCCCGCAATCTACGCACGGCTCGGTACGAAGTTGTACGCGAACCGGTACCGGGCGACCGAGCCGCCGCTCGTGACGCCGGGGAACTCGCGTACGCGCCGCCACTCGGGCGTCGGCGATCCCACGCCGTCGCCGGCGGCGGCGAGCGCGTCGGCGTGGGCCTGCTCGCTGTCCCATTCCGCGTAGTTGAGGACCTGCCTGCCGTCCGTGCTGACGTGGAAGTGGGCGGAGATCAGCCCCTGGTCCCGTACCGGGTCGCTGTCCAGGGCGGCCAGCACGGTGTCGACCCAGGCGCGCGGGCCGTCGTCGGCGCTCTCGAAGCGGACGTCCACGATCACGACGGCGCCGGGCTCGCGGTCCGTGCGCCGCTCCGCGCCTCCGGTCCAGCTGCGGTACAGCCGCGTCCTGGCGAGGCCGAGGCGCTCGATGCCGGGTACGGCGGCGTCGATGTCGGCGTTGCGGGCGTCCCTGCCGTTCCCCGCGCTCGCGAAGAAGTCCTGGTACCCCTGTTCGTCCCGCCACTGGGAGTGGTGCAGGAGCGTCGAGCCGTCGGAGCCCGCGTACACCGTGTACGACAGGAGCCCCTCGTGCGGCCACGGGCGACTCTGCCAGGCCCGCGCGATGGCGTCGAGAGTGGCCCGCTGCCGTTCGGGCGAGCCCGTGCTCCAGGTGCTGAGGAAGGTGAGGCCCGCGTCGGGGCGGGCCGGGTCGGGGTGGGTGCTGGTGCTCAGGGTCGGCGTCGCGGTCGTGTGCGGGGGCGTGTGCGTGTGCGTGTGCGGGGGCGTGTTCGCGTTCGTGTTCGTGTTCGTGGGCATGGCTGTCCATCCGTCCGTATCGGTGCACGTGAGTGCAGGGCGTTCCGGACCGGTGCGGGACCGGCTCCGTGCACACTCCACGTTCGGACTTCAACCATGGTTCAGGTCAAGTCATATCGGCTCGTGATCGTGATCCGGCGCGGTCACCGCGCCGAGGAGGGGGCGCTTCGCCTCCCGGCCGTCGCCCGAGGAACGGCCCCGGACCCGCCGCCACAGCCATGGGCCCATGAACCCGGTGAACCACCGCGCCTGCGCCGTCATTTCCCCCCACACCGACGCCGGGGCGAGCGGCGGCAGCGTGGCCAGCCAGCCCTCGTGGCCGGGCAGGCCGAGGGCGTCCGCCATCCCGGCGGCGATCCTGGCGTGGCCCAGCGGACTGGCGTGCATGCGGTCGCCGCTCCACAGCCGCGGGTCCCTGGTGATGCGGTGCGGGAAGGTGTCGAGCACCGTCACGCCGTGCCGGTCCGCGGCGGCGCGGATGCGGGCGTTCAGGTCCAGGACCCGGGGCAGCGCGCGCCGGGCGAGCGGGGAGATCCGCCCGATGTCCGGGAAGGTGACGGTGGCCACGCGCGCGCCCGCCGCGGTGAGTTCGGTGAACATCTCCTCGATGTCGGCGGCGACGCGGGCGGCGTCGAAGCCGCCCGGCCGCACCAGGTCGTTCATGCCCGCCATGACGGTGACCAGGTCCGGCTTCATCGCGAGCGCCGGACCCAGCTGCTCCGCCTTGATCCGCGCCGTGCGCCGGCCGCGCACGGCGAGGTTGGCGTACATGAGGCCCGGATTCCGCGCGGCCAGGATCTCGGCGAGCCGGTCGGCCCAGCCGCGGTAGCCGTGCGTCTCGTCACCGTCCCCGAGGCCCTCCGTCTGGCTGTCGCCGAGCGCGACGTAGCGTGCGTACGGATGGTGCTGCGTGGTGGTCATGGGCCGAGCTTCCTCCGGGCGCCTGACCTCGTCAACGCGGCGCCCTTGGCGGGAAACGGCTCGGGGAAGGCTGCCGTCACCGTCCCCCCGCCGGCCGGTCATGCGCGACGGCGGCCGGGGCCCCCGCGGCGGCGCCGCCGGCGCCCGGGGCCGCCCCCCCCGCGCGCCCGTCGCCCCCCCCCCCCCCCGGCTCCCACCCCCCTCCGCCGCCGCCGCCCCCCCGCCCCCGGCGGCGCCCCCCCGCG
>NZ_JAFEXF010000145.1 GCF_016905445.1 Streptomyces sp. G44 | reverse complement strand
CGACAACTTCTTCGAACTCGGCGGCCACTCCCTCCTCGCCACCCGCCTCGTCAGCCGCATCCGCACCACCCTCACCATCGAACTCCCCGTCCGCACCCTCTTCGAAGCCCCCACCATCGCCACCCTCGTCCAGCGACTGGACCAGGCCGCCGGGAGCTCTTCCGCGGACTCCCTGGGGGTCCTGCTCCCGCTGCGCGCCGAGGGTGCTCTCGACCCGCTGTTCTGCGTCCATCCGGCGATCGGGCTCAGTTGGGCGTACTCCGGCCTCTTGCGCCATGTCGACCGCCGGCAGCCCCTCTACGGCTTGCAGGCCCGCACCTTCAGCGAGCCCGACGCCCCGGCACCCGGGCTGGCGGAGATGGTCGAGGACTATCTGCGCGCGATCCGGACGGTGCAGCCTTCCGGCCCGTACTCCCTCCTGGGCTGGTCCTTCGGCGGCATCGTGGCTCACGCCCTCGCGGTCCGCCTCCAGGAGGAAGGGGAGGAAGTCGCCCTGCTGGCCATGATGGACAGCTACCTGCCCACCGACGGCTGGGAGAGCGGGCGGCTGTCGTACGACGGCCCGGAGACTCTGCGGGCCGTCGCCGAGTCCGTCGGACACGACCCGACATCTCCCGAAAGCCCTCTCGCCGGGCTCGGCGCGGAGGAATTCTCGTCCCTGGTCCGGGTCTTCGTGGACATCGCCAACATGAGCGGTCACCTCAGCGTCGGCAAGTTCATGGGCGACATACTCTTCTTCGCCGCGTCCGCCGACCATGCGGACGGCGACCTCACGCCCGACGTCTGGTCCCCGCATGCCACCGGACGCATCGACGTACACGCGATCGACTGCGCTCACGGGGCCATGACCCAGCCCCGCCCGCTGTCCGAAATTGGGCGGGTACTGGCCGCAGCGCTGGCCGACCGTGGAATGCGGAACCCACTTCCCGTCACGCCGTAACCCTTATCCACGCGTTCTCAGGAGCATCGTTGAAATTCGCCAGGAAGAAGAAGGAACCCCAGCCGCCCCTGGGCAGCAACTTCAACAAGGTGTGGGGGGCCATGATCGCCTCCTCCCTGGGCGACGGCGTCCAGTTGGCCGCGCTGCCCCTGCTGGCCGTCCAACTGACCAGTGACCCCCTGCTCATCGGCGCGGTCGGCGCCATCGGCATGCTGCCGTGGCTCCTGCTCGGACTGCCGGCCGGAGCGCTCGTGGACCGGTGGGACCGCAGGAAGGTGATGCTGAACTCCGACCTCATCCGGTTCGGCGTCCTCGTCCTGCTCACGGCCGCCGTCATGACCGACAACGCCACCATCCTGCTGCTGATCGTGGCAGGATTCGCCCTCGGATGCGGAGACATCTTCTTCGACATCTCCGCACAGTCCGTCATGCCGGTGGTCACCTCCGGGGACCAGGCGCTCATGCGGGCCAACAGCCGCATCTCCGCGGCCCAGATCAACGGTGAACAGCTCGCGGGCCCCCCGCTCGGCGGCATCCTCTTCTCGTTCTCCCGCTCCCTGCCCTTCCTGGGCAACGCGCTGTCCTTCCTGATCAGCGCCTTCCTCGTCGCCTCGCTCAAGGGCGACTTCGGGAACGCGCCCGCCGCCGAACCGGCCCGCCGCAGCCTGCGCGCCGAGGTCGCGGAGGGCCTGCGCTGGCTCCTGAAGCACCGCGTCCTGCGGACGCTGGCCGGCACCGCCGCCATCGGCAACCTCGTCTTCACCGCCAAGATGGCGCTGCTCGTCCTGCTGGCCAGGGACCAGCTCGGCCTCGGCGAGATCGGCTACGGCCTGCTCCTGAGCTCCACCGCGGTCGGTGCCTTCGTCGGCAGTTTCCTCGCCTCCTCGATCGCCAGGAAGATCCAGGTGGGCACCATGCGATGCGTCGGCATGACCGTCGAGGGACTGGCGATCGTCGGGCTCGGCCTGACCGACAACCCCTGGGTCGCCGGCGCGATGATGGCCGTCGTCGGACTCTCGATGAGCGTCCAGATCGTCACCGTCGGTTCGCTGCGCCAGCGGCTCGCACCCGCGGCGATCCGTGGACGAGTGCTCTCCGCCAGCCGGTTGATCTCCCTCCTGGGAGCCCCCTTCGGCGGAATCCTCGGCGGCTACCTCGCCAGTGCGATCAGTCTGCGGGCGCCGTTCATCCTGGGCGGCCTCCTCATGGTGCTGGTGGCGCTGGCCAGCCTGCCCGCGCTGAGCAACCGCTCCATTCGCGAGGCGATGGAGGAAGCCACCGCGGCGGAGAAGCCCACCGAGGAACCTCCCGTCGCGGCGGGGGCCCCCGGCACGCCGAAGTAGTCGCGGGACCGCCGGGCCCCGCGCGGGCCCCGCGCTCCCCGACCGCGTCCGGCCACTGAACAGCATCGGAACCACACGTCCAGGAATTGCGAGATCGCATGAACGACAGCGGAGTGAAAATCCCGGCCGCCGACCTGAGCACGGACCGCCTGCACCCAGCGCTCGGCGATCCGGCGCTCGCCTCCATGAACTTTCTGAACGAGGTGGCCAACCGGTTCCCCGAGGCCGTCTCGCTCGCCCCCGGCCGCCCCAGTGAGGACTTCTACGACGTCGCCGACCTCCCCCGGTATCTCCAGATCTTCTGCGACCACCTCACGAACGAGAAGGGCGCGGACGAAGCACTCGTACGCCGCACCCTCTTCCAGTACGGCCGGACCAAGGGCATCATCTCCGAACTGCTCGCCCGGCATCTCTCCCGCGACGAGGGCATCGACGTGGACCCGGAGTCGATCGTCGTCACGGTCGGCTGCCAGGAGGCGATGTTCCTGGTACTGCGCGCTCTGCGCGTGGACGAGCGTGACGTCGTGCTGACGGTGTCCCCGGGGTATGTCGGACTGACCGGCGCCGCGAGGCTGGTGGACCTGCCCGTCCGGCCGGTGCGGGAGAACGAGCACGGCATCGACCTCGACCACCTGGTCGAGCAGATCGAAGCGGTGCGCGCCGAGGGCAAGCGGCCACGCGCCCTCTATCTCGTACCGGACTTCGCCAATCCCTCCGGAGCCAGCCTCGACCTGGCGAGCAGGCGGCGACTGCTCGCCATCGCGGCCGAGTACGACCTGCTGCTCCTCGAGGACAATCCCTACGGCCTGTTCGGCTCGGAGGACGGGCAGCGCCTGCCCACGCTCAAAGCCCTCGACACCTCACGCCGGGTGATCTATCTCGGCTCGCTCTCCAAGACCTGCTTCCCCGGGGCCAGGATCGGGTTCGTCGTCGCGGATCAGCGCGTGGCCGGCGCGGACGGGGAGTCCACGCTCTTCGCGGACGAACTGTCCAAGATCAAGAGCATGCTCACCGTCAACACCCCGCCCGTGGCCCAGGCCATCGCGGGCGGCAGCCTGCTGGAGCACGGTTGCAGTCTGGTCGAGGCGAACACCCGGGAGATCCGGCTCTACAGCCGCAACCTGCGGCTGCTGCTGGCCGGGATGGACCGGCGGTTCCCACCGGGCGGTGACCACCAGGTCTCCTGGAACACGCCCGGCGGCGGGTTCTTCGTGGTGGTCACCGTTCCGTTCGCCGCCGACGACGCCGCGCTGGAGTACGGGGCCGCCAAGTACGGCGTGCTGTGGACGCCCATGAGCCACTTCTACGACGGCCGTGGCGGTGAGAACCAACTGCGCCTCTCGGTGAGTGTGGTGTCGCCGGAGGAGATCGAAACCGGACTGGACCGCCTGGCGATGCTGATCGCCGACCTCTCCGGCAAGGAAGTACCCGCCCAGTAATCCCCAGTCACGGAGTCCAGGAGATTTCCATGCCGAAAACAGGCACATTTGTCGACGATCTCTACAGCATGAACCTGACGGACCCGAGCACCTTCGTGCGCCCGGACATGGAAGATTTCTGGCGGCGCGTCCGGGCCGAGCAGCCGGTGTATCTGCACCCCGCCACGGACCACGGGCCCGCGTTCTGGGTGGTGTCCCGCCACGCCGACGTCCTGACCGTCCTCCAGGACCCCGAACACTTCAGTTCGCGGTCGGGGAACATGCTGTCCTCGCTGCACAAGCCCGGCGGGGACCCGGCGGCCGGCATCAACCTGGCGCTCACCGACGCGCCGCGCCACAACGCCATGCGGACGATCCTGCTGAAGGCGTTCAGCCCCCGGACCCGCAAGGTGGTGACGGACAAACTGCAACAGCGGGTCGACCACCTCCTCGGCGGCGCCGTCGGCACCGGTGTCTTCGACTTCGCCGAGAGGGTCGCGGACGTGGTGCCCATGGGCACGATCGGCGATCTCCTCGGCTTTCCGCAGGAGGACCACAAGTACCTCCTCGATCTGAGCCGGGAGGCGCTCAGCACGGACGAGGAGGGGCGGAGCGAGGAGGACTTCTGGCTTTCCCGCAACGAACTCCTCGTCTACTGCCAGGAGATCATCGAGGCCCGGCGCGAGGACCCGCAGGACGATCTGATCAGCGCGATGGCCACCTGCGAGATCAACGGTGTGCCGATGACCGACGACGAGGTGGTCGTCAACTGCTACGGGTTCATCCTCGCGGGAGACCACACCAGCCGCCTGGCCATGGTCGGCGCCCTGCTCGCCTTCTCCCAGCACCCCGAGCAGTGGCAGGCGCTGAAGGAGGGGCGCGTTCCCCTGGCCGGCGCGGTCGAGGAGATCCTGCGCTGGACGACCCCGTCGATGCACATGGGCCGTACCGCGACGGCCGATGTCACCCTCGGCGGCCGGCAGATCCGCCGGGGCGACCACGTCATCCTCTGGAACACCTCCGCCAACCGCGACGAAGCCGTCTTCCAGGACCCGCAGCGCTTCGATTTGGCGAGGACCCCCAACAAGCACGTGAGCTTCGGCTCCGGCCCTCATTTCTGCTTCGGCTCGTTCCTCGGCCGGGCCGAGATCACCGCCGTGCTGAAGTCCCTGTGCGCCGGCGTGGAGCGGATCGAGCTCGCGGGTGACCCCAAGCCGCTCTATTCGACGTTCCTCCGCGGATACAGCAGCCTGCCGGTCTCCCTCACCCCCGATGGACCGGCCGCGGGATGACCGGCCTTTTCCTCCTGTCGTCCCGGATCACGGACGTTCCGTTCAATGCGAGAGGTAAGTGCAGTGATTGAGGTCGAGATACAGGTCCCGCGCACGGAAGTCACCCCCCTCCATCTGCTGAAGGCGGAACACCTGCCCGCCTCCAGAACGGCCATCGCCGGCATGATGAACCAGCGCGCCGCGGACGCCGTGCGGACCGTCGTCGACATCCCCCCGCGGGTCTCCGACCGGCAGGCCCTGGCCGCCGTCGACGCGGCCCTGGCCTGCCTGGCCGCACCGGCCGTCCCCGCCAAGTACACCGACGCGGAGCGGCACTCGCTGCCCGAGGACCTGTACGAGGAGCACGACCTCTTCTTCGGGGCGCTCAGGGTCACCGGCAACCCGGTGGAAACGTTCACCCGCACCGTGCTCGAAGCGTTCCGCAGCCATCTGCACGACACCCTCTCGGCCGGCACAGGCCTGTGCAGCGGTGAGCGGGCGCAACTGCGTGAGGCGTTCCTCGTCCCCTTCCACGCGTTGTGGCGCATCGGAGTGGCCGGCACCCCGTTCGCGCACGCGGCTCGCGCCCGCCCGCAGGGCACGGACACGGGAACGGGCACGGCCGTGGATGCGGACACCGCCGCCGTGCTCGGCGACGTGCAGGTCGACCCGCTGATCCGCTGGCGCCTCGGCCACCAGGTGTTCTTCGCGCTCATCCAGGCGCTGATCGTGTCGGTCGGCTGCCTTGAGGAGTGCCTCAAGGACGACGCGGAGGACACCGAGGGCGCCTGCCGGCTGATCGAGGACGCCACGGTGCTGATGGCGGGGTCCGGCACGTCGATGCGGTATGCGGGGGACTTCACGCGCACCCACTACGGGGACGCGGTACGGCCCGCGATGATGCCGCCGCACATCAATGCCAAGTTCAGCGGTCTGCAACTGCGTGACCACCGGGTACTGCTGAAGCTGATCAACAGGACCAAGCCGTTGCTCGCGTCGCCCGCCCCGGCGGTCGACAAGTCGTACGGGCGGCTCCTCGACGCGATGGCGACGGCCTACGACGCGCACATCTCGGTCTGTTCGCGGTTCGGCGGCGACCGCGCGTCGAGTCTCCGTACGCCCGGCTCCCCGGTGCCCGCGGCGAAGGTGCTGGAGCGGTTCCGCGACCGGCGGATCAGCGCCGCTACGCCGGATCGCCCCGAGGAGTCCGGTGAGCTCCGGCCGGACCTCCGATACTGACCGCACGGCGCGGACGGCGCCAGGACGACGGCGCGGGGAGGGAGACGGGCGGCATGGCGGCTGAGGACCTGGTGGAGCGGCGCTCCATCGACGTCGTCCCGGACGGCGAACGGCACGGCACGGCGTTCAGCCAGTTCACGCTCTGGTTCGGCGCCAACCTCCAGATCACCGCGGTCGTCACGGGCGCCCTCGCCGTCGTCTTCGGCGGCGACGTGGTGTGGTCGCTGGCCGGCCTCGCCCTCGGCAACCTGCTGGGCGGCGCCGTGATGGCCCTGCACTCGGCGCAGGGCCCGAGGCTGGGCCTGCCCCAGATGATCCAGTCCCGCGCCCAGTTCGGCGTGCGGGGCGCGGTCGTCCCGCTCCTGCTGGTCATCCTCATGTACGTCGGGTTCTTCGCGAGCGGCAGCGTCCTCGCCGGGCAGGCCACGGCCGAGCTGACGCACACGGACGACACCACCGGCATCGTGCTCTTCGCCGTCGTCACGGCGGTGCTGGCGTCGGTGGGCTACCGCGTCATCCACGCGCTCGGCCGGATCGCGAGCGTGATCTGCGCGCTCGCGTTCGTCTATCTCGGCATCCGCCTCGTCGACCGCGTGGACATCGGGGCGCTGCTGGGCGACGCCCGCTTCGACCTGCCGGTGTTCCTGCTCGCCGTCTCCCTCTCGGCGTCCTGGCAGCTCGCCTTCGGGCCGTACGTCGCCGACTACTCGCGCTACCTGCCGCGCACGACCTCGGCGAAGGCCACCTTCTGGTGGACCCTGTCCGGCTCGGCGATCGGCGCGCAGTCGTCGATGGCGTTCGGCGTGCTGGTGGCGGCGAGCGCGGGGGACGCCTTCCTCGACCACCAGGTCGCCTACGTCGTCGGCCTCGGCGGGACCGGCCTGGTCGCCTCGTTCCTGTACTTCGTGATCGCGCTCGGCAAGCTGACCGTCAACGTGCTCAACACCTACGGCGGCTTCATGTCGATGGTGACGAGCGTCAGCGGCTTCCGCGGCATGAGGGTGCTCGGGCCGCGCGGGCGCGCCGCGTACATCGCGGTGATCATGGTGGCGGGCACGGCGGTGGCGCTGCTGGGCAAGGACAGCTTCCTGACGTCCTTCAAGGACTTCCTGCTGTTCCTGCTGACCTTCTTCACGCCATGGTCGGCGATCAACCTCGTCGACTACTACCTGATCTCCAAGGAGCGCTACGACATCCCGGCGCTCTTCGACCCGCACGGCCGCTACGGCGCCTGGCGCCGGGACGCCCTCACCGTCTACGGCATCGGCCTCCTCGCCCAACTTCCCTTCCTGGTCACGCACTTCTACACGGGCCCGCTCGTGGAGCCGCTGGGCGGCGCCGACATCTCGTGGCTCGTGGGTCTTGCGGTGCCCGCGGTGCTGTACTGGGCGCTCGCCCGGCGCGGCGCCGTGGAACCGGGGGCCGGTCCCCGGTCGGAAAGGGGGGTTAGCCCCACCGCCGGCGAGACCCCGACCCCGTAACGTTGACCGTCATGGAAGCCCGTGACGGCGAACTCAAGGCCGACCTCAAGAAGGAACTCGACGCCACTCTGCACGCCCGCAGAGAGCTCGGCGAGGAGTACGACTCCGCCCTGGTCGACTCCTTCCTCGGGAAGGTCGAGCAGCGCCTGGACGGCACGATCGACCGGCGTCTGCGCCGCCACCTGGCCGAGCAGCAGATGGTCGTCGCGCGCGGCGCCCGCCCGGCGTCCGGCAGTCCGCTGGACTCGTGGAGCGAGCGCTTCGGCTTCGGCGTGATCTCCCTGATCCTCGCCATCCCGCTCTCCGCGATCGGCGCGGGCACCGGGGGCCTGACCGGCCTCCTCGTGACCTGGGCGGGCATCTTCGGCGTGAACGCGGCGCACACGGCCCGCGGGGCGGAGTCCGGCAGGCGCCGCAAGCAGCGCACCTCGGAGTGGGACGACTGAGCACCGCCTGCCGGTGCCGGTGAAGCGTTGCCGCGGGGACCGCCGCACCCCCGGTCGCCCGGGGGGCGGGACGACGGCGGCCCCCGCGAGGGACGCGGGCCGGGTCAGGGCCAGGCCGCGTCCAGGCGTCCGTGGAGGTCCGGGAGCCGCTCCGGAGTTCCTGACGCCGACAACCACCACGGTGCCGCAGCAGTGTTAAGCGAGTGCTGCGCGAACGTGTCGCACGCGTACCACTTCCACGAAGTTCCCGCCGCCCCGAGCGGCTCCGGCCTCGGGGCCGTCTACTGCCCCTGCTGCTCCGCGAGGAACGCCAGCAGGTCCTGACGGCTGACGACACCGGTCGGCTTGCCCTCGACCAGGACGATCGCCGCGTCGGCGCCGCCGAGCACCGACATCAGGTCGGCCACCGGCTCACCGGAGCCGACCTGCGGCAGCGGGTCCGACATGTGCTTCTCCAGCGGGTCGCCGAGCGAGGCGCGCTGCGTGAACAGCGCGTCCAGCAGCTCGCGCTCCACCACCGAGCCGATGACCTCCGCGGCCATCACGTCGGGGTGACCGGCGCCCGGCTTCACGATCGGCATCTGCGAGACGCCGTACTCGCGCAGCACCTCGATGGCCTCGCCCACGGTCTCCTCGGGGTGCATGTGCACCAGCGAGGGCAGCGCGCCGCCCTCCTTGCGGCGCAGCACGTCACCGACGCACGGCGCGTCCCCGGGCTGCTCCAGGAAGCCGTAGTCGTTCATCCACTCGTCGCTGAAGATCTTGCTCATGTAGCCGCGCCCGGAGTCGGGCAGGAGGACGACCACGACGTCGTCGGGGCCGAGCCGCTCGGCGACGCGCAGCGCCGCGACGACCGCCATGCCGCAGGACCCGCCGACGAGCAGCCCCTCCTCCTTGGCCAGGCGCCGCGTCATCTGGAAGGAGTCCTTGTCGGACACCGCGATGATCTCGTCCGTCACGTGTCGGTCGTACGCCGTCGGCCAGAAGTCCTCACCGACGCCCTCGACGAGGTAGGGCCGCCCGGAGCCGCCGGAGTACACGGAGCCCTCCGGGTCGGCGCCGACGACCTTCACCTTGCCGCCGGAGACCTCCTTGAGGTAGTTGCCCGTCCCGGAGATGGTGCCGCCGGTCCCGATGCCCGTCACGAAGTGGGTGATCCTCCCCTCCGTCTGCTCCCACAGCTCGGGGCCGGTGGAGTGGTAGTGGGAGAGCGGGTTGTTCGGGTTGCTGTACTGGTCGGGCTTCCAGGCGCCGGGCGTCTCGCGGACGAGGCGGTCGGAGACGTTGTAGTACGAGTCCGGGTGCTCGGGGTCGACGGCGGTCGGGCAGACCACCACGTCGGCGCCGTACGCGCGCAGCACGTTGATCTTGTCCAGGGACACCTTGTCCGGGCAGACGAAGATGCACTTGTAGCCCTTCTGCTGGGCCACGATGGCGAGCCCGACGCCGGTGTTGCCGGACGTCGGCTCGACGATGGTCCCGCCGGGCTTCAGCTCTCCGCTCTGCTCGGCCGCCTCGATCATGCGCAGGGCGATGCGGTCCTTCACGGATCCGCCGGGGTTGAAGTACTCGACCTTGGCCAGGACGGTCGCCTGGATGCCCGCGGTCACGTTGTTGAGCTTCACCAGCGGGGTGTTGCCGACGAGGCTGATCATCGAGTCGTGGAATTGCACCGTTGTCTCCGGGCTGCGATGTAGTGCGACGAATTGGTGCGGTCAGCCTAAGGGTCCCGCTCATCCGTTCACCTCCGCTCGCGATTGGCCGACCGTGCTTACGGGGCAATGAGTGGATGTACGGCTGTACGGCGATTCGGCTAGAAGGAGGTGGCTGCGGGGCATGTCGAGGGCGAGGGTGGCACGGCGGATCGCCGCGGGTGCGGCGTACGGCGGCGGAGGCATCGGCCTGATCGGGGCGGCGACGATCGGGGTGGTGCTCGCCGAGGTGCAGCTGGCGAAGCGGAACGTGGGCGGCGGGGCCCACGCGGCTCCGCCACGGGCCGACGGCCGGTACGGCAGGTCGTACGGCGGGGGCGCGGGGGCCGTCGAGGATCACGTCCGCCCCGGCTGCTCCGAACCGGTACGGTTCGCGATGCTCGGCGACTCCACGGCGGCGGGGCAGGGTGTGCACCGGGCCGGCCAGACGCCGGGGGCGCTGCTCGCCGCCGGGCTGGCTGCGGTGGCGGAGCGGCCCGTCGACCTGCGGAACGTGGCGCTGCCGGGCGCCCAGTCGGATGACCTGGACCGGCAGGTGACGCTGATCCTCTCGGACCCGTCCTGGGTGCCGGACGTCTGCGTGATCATGATCGGTGCGAACGACGTGACGCACCGGATGCCGCCGACGCGGTCGGTGCGGCATCTTTCCTCGGCGGTGCGGCGGCTGCGGACCGCCGGGGCGGAGGTGGTGGTCGGCACGTGTCCCGACCTCGGCACGGTGGAGAACGTCTACCAGCCCCTGCGGTGGCTGGCCCGCCGGGTCTCGCGGCAGCTGGCCGCGGCGCAGACGATCGGCGTCGTCGAGCAGGGCGGGCGGACGGTTTCGCTCGGGGATCTGCTCGGCCCGGAGTTCGCGGCGAACCCCCGGGAGCTGTTCGGTCCCGACAACTACCACCCCTCGGCGGAGGGGTACGCGACGGCGGCCATGGCGGTGCTGCCGACGCTCTGCGCGGCGCTCGGCCTGTGGCCGGAGGAGGAGCGTCCCGACCTCTCGCGCCGCGAGGGCTTCCTGCCGGTGGCGCGGGCCGCGGCGCAGGCGGCGGCGGAGGGCGGCACGGAGGTCGCCGCCGCGATGCCGGCGGGCCCCCGGGGCCCCTGGGCCCTCCTCAAACGCCGCCGCCGACGCCGCATCCACGCCCCGGAGCCCTCTCCGCTGCCTCATTGAGCGGCGCCCACTTCTGCGGGCGGTGGGGGCTTGTCGCGCAGTTCCCCGCGCCCCTAAAGGGGCACACCCCGCACCGCCCGCCAGCAGCGCCCCGCAAGGGGCGCGGGGAACTGCGCGAGCACCACAACCCACCCGCACCAAAAACGCACCCCAAGCGGCACCCCCCCCCGGGGGCGCGGGGAACTGCGCGCCCAGCCACAACCCACCCGCACCCAAGAAACACACCCCACGAGGCACCCCCCAGGGGCGCGGGGAACTGCGCGAGCAACCACAACGCACCCGCAGCCAAAGCACTCGCCCCACCACCCCCAACCCAGGGGCGCGGGGAACTGCGCGCCCAGCCACAACCCACCCGCACCCAAGAAACACACCCCACGAGGCACCCCCCAGGGGCGCGGGGAACTGCGCGAGCAACCACAACGCACCCGCAGCCAAAGCGCTCGCCCCACCACCCCCGACCCAGGGGCGCGGGGAACTGCGCGCCCAGCCACCACCCACCCGCAGCAACCAGCGCGCCCCCACCGCCCAAGCCCCGCAGGGCTGAGCGCTCGCTTAGAAATGCGGCCCG
Organism: Streptomyces sp. G44; assembly: GCF_016905445.1. Classification (GTDB taxonomy): domain Bacteria; phylum Actinomycetota; class Actinomycetes; order Streptomycetales; family Streptomycetaceae; genus Streptomyces. The sequence goes on along the minus strand of NZ_JAFEXF010000145.1, from coordinate 7,529 downwards.
CGTCACATCCCCCACCCCCTGCCGCCCACCCCTACGTGCAGGTAACTTCCCAGAGAGTCCGCCCGCCCGCCGCCAAGGCGCCCCGCCGCCAAGGCGCCCCCGCCCCAGGAGCAACGTGATGCCCGAAGCCGTGATCGTCTCCACCGCCCGCACCCCGATCGGCCGCGCCTTCAAGGGCTCGCTCAAGGACCTGCGCCCGGACGACCTGACCGCCACGATCATCGAGGCCGCCCTCGCCAAGGTCCCCGAGCTGGACCCGAAGGACATCGACGACCTGATGCTCGGCTGCGGCCTGCCCGGCGGCGAGCAGGGCCACAACCTCGGCCGCATCGTGGCCGTACAGCTGGGCATGGACCACCTGCCCGGCTGCACCGTCACCCGTTACTGCTCCTCCTCCCTCCAGACGAGCCGCATGGCCCTGCACGCCATCAAGGCGGGCGAGGGCGACGTCTTCATCTCGGCGGGCGTGGAGATGGTGTCGCGCAGCGTCAAGGGGACAAGCGACGGCCTGCCCGACACCCACAACCCCCTGTTCGCCGACGCCGAGGCCCGCACCGCGGCCCGCGCCGAGCAGACCGGCACCGACTGGCACGACCCGCGCGAGGACGGCCTGATCCCGGACGCCTACATCGCGATGGGCCAGACCGCGGAGAACCTGGCCCGCGCCAAGGGCGTCACCCGCAAGGACATGGACGAGTTCGGCGTCCGCTCGCAGAACCTCGCCGAAGAGGCCCTCAAGAACGGCTTCTGGGAGCGGGAGATCACCCCGGTCACCACCCCCGACGGCACGGTCGTCAGCAAGGACGACGGCCCGCGCGCCGGCGTCACGTACGAGGGCGTCCAGGGCCTCAAGCCCGCCTTCCGCCCCGACGGCATGGTGACCGCCGCCAACTGCTGCCCGCTGAACGACGGCGCCGCCGCCCTGGTGATCATGAGCGACACCAAGGCCCGTGAGCTGGGCCTGACCCCGCTCGCCCGCATCGTCTCCACCGGCGTCACCGGTCTCTCCCCCGAGATCATGGGCCTCGGCCCGGTCGAGGCGTCCCGGCAGGCCCTGCGCCGTGCGGGGCTCACCATCGACGACATCGACCTGGTCGAGATCAACGAGGCCTTCGCCGCCCAGGTGATCCCGAGCTACCGCGACCTGGACATCCCCCTCGACAAGCTGAACGTCAACGGCGGCGCCATCGCGGTCGGCCACCCCTTCGGCATGACGGGCGCCCGCATCACCGGCACGCTCATCAACTCCCTCCAGTTCCACGACAAGCAGTTCGGCCTGGAGACGATGTGCGTCGGCGGCGGCCAGGGCATGGCGATGGTCATCGAGCGCCTCAGCTGACGCCCGATCGCCCGATCGCCCGATCGCCCGATCGCCCGATCGCCCGCGGAAACGCTGACGCAGAGTTCGCGTCGCTGACGCTGCGTCCCTGCACCGTTCCGTGACCCAATCTCCCCCAGGATGTGACCTATCTCCTGGGGGAGACGCATATGCCCTGGTCACAGCGGATCCACCCATCTCGCCAGGCCCAAAGCCCTGCCCCTTTCGTGACGTTATGCACTGACAGACGGATCGTGCAGGCTTCAAGCTGATGTAGGAAGTCGGGGGTCGACTTGAAACCGGGAGTACGTCAGTGAGCGCCATGCCTCTTGCCTTGCTGCTCTCCACGGCCGCTGCCACGGCCGTGGGCGCCGCCGCCCTGCACGCAGTGCGCGGTCTGCGCAAGCAGCTCGCCGAGATCACAGCCCTGCGCACCGAGCTGGCCGACAGCCGTGCCGCCGGCAGCCGCCCGCACCCCACGGTGCCGGGCGCCCGCACCGCCCTGGACACCGACGAGATACGCGCGGCGGTCGCCGAGGCGCTCGCGGAGGAGCGGGAGCGGGAACTCGCCGAGGCCCGCGCCTTCTGGGCCGCCCAGGAGGCGCGTGAGGGCTCGGACGCGCCGTCCCTGCTGCACGGCCTGCCGGGCATTCCGGAGAGCATCGCCGATGAGCTGTTCCTGCCGCGCCAGGTCGACTTCACGGGCCTGGAGTCCGACAGCCTGGAGCCGGTGACCGAACCCTTCGCCGACCCCGCGGTGGCCGACGAATGGGCGGGGGACTCCCCGGAACTGGCCGCGGCCCGCCGCCGCCACCCCTCGCACCCGGACTTCGTGCCGGTGCAGACGCCCGCCTCCGAGGTGTACGGCGACCACGAGCGCACGGTGGCCTGCCTCGAAGAGCTGGCCGGCGCCCGCACCGCCCTCGCGGACGTCCGCCCCGGCCCGCTGGGCACCCTGGACGTGTACGTCTTCGCGGACGGCACCACGCTCTGCATGACCCCGGGCCACCGCGAGACGGCGGAACAGCTCGCGGACGCCCTGCGCGAGGGCCACGCCCCGGTCCTGCTCGGCGGCTCCGGCATCTCCGGCGCCTACGCCCTGACCTTCGAGTGCGGCACCGAGAACGTCTACATCCTCGCCGACCGCGTCATCGCCTCGGTCTGAGGCACGGCGGCCGACGCCCGGGCCGGGCCGGGGCCGTGGACCGCTACACCCCGGCCCGCTTCTGCGCCTCCTCCACGAGCTCAAGCGCCCGCGCCAGCTCCTCCTCGCCGGTCAGCACGATGGCCAGATCGCGCCCCGCGACCGTGATCTGGTCGGCGGCGGCGAACATCCCCGCGTCCGGCATCTCGCGCGGCGCGGTGCCGGGCTCCTCGATGGCCTGCGCGCGCGCCGCCAGTTCCCTGGCCAGAGCCAGCGCTTCGGTCGCCGCGCCGCGTTGCAGGCGGCTCTGCGGCGCGGCCCGCAGGCGGTCGGCGAAATGGTCCACTGCGGCCGTCAAAGGCGTCGTATCGAGCACCCCGCGACCTTATGCGGCTTTCCGGGACTGTTGCCAACGCCCGACGCCTCAGGCACGGTGGCGTGAAGGACGGAACACATCGCGACGCGTCCGGAGGCGCCGATGTCACAAGTCTTCTCCGAGGAGACTCACCGCAACCTGATCGCCCGAATCCCCCAGTGCACCGGTCGTGAGATCTCCGACTGGCTGCGCGCCGTGGACGAGGGTCCCTCTCTCTTCCGCTTCGAGGAGAAGGTCAGCTGGCTGCGTGCCGAGCACAACCTCGCGTACGGCCACGCGAAAGCGATCATCCACGAGTACGACCTGAGGCGGGCCGCCCGCAAGCTGCGCTGACCCCCGGCACACCCTCGTACCCCCCGCCCCCCGACCTCGACCACACCACTCCCGACACACGACGAAGGGCCCCGCGGACCGGTTCCGGTCCGCGGGGCCCTTCGGTGCCGTGCCGCCGGCTCAGCAGCCGGGCGGCCTGCCTCAGTCGTTGCCCTGAAGGATGGCGATCAGGCGCAGGAACTCCAGGTAGATCCACACGAGCGTCATCGTCAGGCCGAACGCCGCGAGCCAGGCCTCGTCCTTCGGCGCGCCGTACGCGATGCCGTCCTCGACCTGCTTGAAGTCCAGGGCGAGGAAGCAGGCGCCGAGCAGGATGCCGACGATGCCGAAGACGATGCCGAGGCCACCGCTGCGGAAGCCGAGGCCGTCACCGCCGCCGAAGACCATGAACAGCAGGTTCACGGCGGTCAGCAGCAGGAAGCCCATCGCCGCGGCCATCACGAAGCCGTAGAAGCGGCGGTTGACGCGGATCCAGCCCGCCTTGTACGCCACGAGGACGCCGACGAAGACCGCCATCGTGCCGAGCACGGCCTGCATGGCCGCGCCGTCCGCGATGCGGTTGTCGACGACGCTGGAGACGACTCCGAGGAAGACACCTTCCAGCGCGGCATACGTCAGGATCAGCGCGGGCGAGGCCTTGCGCTTGAAGGACTGCACCAGGCCGAGCACCATCGCGACGAGGCCGGCGCCGATCGCGATGCCGTACGACTTGCCGATGTTGGCGTCGTCGACCGGCAGCAGCGCCCAGGCGAGCGCCGCCGTGACCAGCAGCGTGCCGAGCGTGGTGGCGGTGCGCATGACGACGTCGTCCATCGTCATGCGGCCCGTGGTGCTTACGGGCGCCTGGGGCGCGCCGTGCTGCACGTCCTGCTGGGCGTACGGATTGGTGGCGTAGGGGTTGCCCGCGGGGGCCTGCTGGCCGCCGGCGTACGGATTGCCCTGCGCGTACGGGTTGCCCTGGGTCTGGGTCGCGGCTGCGGGTCCCCCGGCCTGCGGCTGCGCGCCGAAGCCGGCGTAGCCGTTGTCGCGGCTGAACCCCCGTCGCGAGAAGACCGGGTTGCTGCTCCTCATTTCACTCCTCCATGGCCACCGTGCGTGGCTTTGCCTCAAGAGTAATGCGTAGGCAAAAGGATGGACCTAGTGCTTGGGGAGGATCTTTCCCCCTCTGTGACCGAGAACGCCCGGGGCGGCCCCGACTGTTCCCGGATCGGAATCGTTCCGCCGCGCGAGTGGCACCAGCGAGATGGCCGCGGCCCCGAGGACGGCGGCGACCGCGAAGGTCGTGAAGCCGAGCGCGGCGTCGCCGCCCGTGACCACCGCGCCGCCGAGCCACGGCCCGACGACCGCCCCGGTGCGCCCGACGCCGGTGACCCAGCCCAGCCCGGTGGCGCGCTGGGCGGGCCCGTAGAGCGAGGGGGTCGCCGCGTACACCATGACCTGCGCGGAGAAGAGCCAGACGCCGGTGACGAAGACGACGGCGTAGGCGACGCCGAGCGGCAGCTCGGCCTTGAGCAGGAAGGCGCCGCAGGCGGTGAGCAGGAACCAGACCGCGGAGACCTTGACGGCCCCGAAGCGGTCGGCGGTGCGGCCCGCGACGAGCATGCCGACGATGCCGCCCGCGTTGATCACCATCAGGAAGGTGACGGAGGAGGACAGGGAGTAGCCGGAGGCGCGCATCAGTTCGGGGAGCCAGGTGGAGACGCCGTAGACGAGGAGGAGCCCGGCGAAGGAGGCGGTCCACAGCAGCAGGGTGGCCAGGCGCCGGCCGGGCGCGAAGAGCGCGGCGACGGCGGTGAAGCGGCCCTTCGCCCCGGCCTCGGGGGCTTCGGCGGGGGTCAGGGACGGCAGGCGGTAGCGGGCGGCGACCGCCTCGGCCTCGCGCACGCGCCCCTTGGCGAGCAGTACGCCGGGCGACTCAGGCAGCCACTTGACGACGAGCGGGACGGCGACGAGGGCGGGGATCACGCCGAACCAGAAGACGACGCGCCAGCCGTGGCCGGGCCCGAGCGCGAGCCCGAGACCCGTCGCCGCCATGCCGCCCGCGTGGTACGAGGTCATCATCAGGCCGGTGGCGAGCGCGGCCCTGCGCGGCGGCGCGAACTCGGCGACGATCGCGAGCCCGATCGGCATCAGTCCGCCGAGGCCGAGCCCGGAGACGAAGCGTCCGGCGCCGAAGAAGGCGGCGTTCGGCGCGAGCGCGCACAGCGCGGAGCCGAGCGAGAAGAGGACGACGCTGCCGGTCACCATGGGCTTGCGCCCGGCCCAGTCGGTGAGGGTGCCGCAGCCCAGGGCACCGATCAGCATGCCGAAGGTGGTCCAGGAGCCGATGGTCCCGGCGGTGGACGTGCGGAAGCCGAAGCCCTCGTCGTCGAGGAGGTGCGGCATGACGGCGCCGTAGAGGTTGACGTCCATGCCGTCGAAGAAGACGACGAGCCAGCACAGGGCGAGGACGGGCGCGACGGATCCGAAGGTGCGGTCACGGGCAGGAGGGGTCACGTGCTGCCTCTCTTCCTACTGCGGCTCGTCGAAGGGGAAACCGGTGTAGGCCTCCGCCAGGTCGGTCTCGGCCGCGCGCGCGGTGGTGATCCGGTCGAGCGCGGCGAGCTGGACGCGGTCGTCGAAGGGCGTGGCGTCGGGGGCACGGTGCAGCAGCGTCGTCATCGCGTACGAGAAGCGCTCGGCCTGCCAGACGCGGCGCAGGCAGGTCGCGGAGTACGCCTCCAGGCGGCTCGGGTCGCCCTTCTCGCGCAGCGCGATCAGGGCGCGGGCGAACGTGACGGCGTCCCCGACCGCGAGGTTGAGGCCCTTCGCCCCGGTCGGCGGGACGATGTGCGCGGCGTCCCCGGCGAGGAAGAGGCGGCCGTGGCGCATGGGCTCGTGGACGAAGCTGCGCATGGGGGTGAGGGACGTGGCGGTGACGGGGCCGCGCCGCAGCGTCCAGGTCGGGTCGTCGGTCTCCAGGCGGCGGTCCAGCTCGTCCCAGATCTCCTCGTCGGCCCAGTCGGCGGCGTCCGTGCCGTCGGGGACCTGGAGGTACGCGCGCGTGACGCTCGGCGACCGCATGGAGAGCAGGGCGAAGCCCCGGTCGTGGCGGGCGTAGACCAGTTCGTCGTGGGAGGGCGGTACGTCGGCGAGGATGCCGAGCCAGGCGTAGGGGTACCTCCGTTCGAAGACGCGGGAGTGTTCCTCGGGCACCGCCTTGCGGCTCACTCCCCAGAAGCCGTCGCAGCCCACCACGTACTCGCACTCCAGAACGTCCTCGCGGCCCTGGTGCCGGAAGCGGACCCTCGGGTTCTCGGTCTCGACGCCCTCCACGGCCAGCGCCTCGGCCTCGAAGAGCAGCGGGCCGCCCTCGGCGAGCCGGAGGGCGATGAGGTCCTTGCAGACCTCGGTTTGGGCGTAGACGGTGACGGACCTGCCGCCGGTCAGCGCGGGGAAGTCGACGCGGTGCCTGCGGCGGTCGAAGCGCAGTTCGATGCCGTCGTGCGGCAGTCCCTCGCGGTCCATGCGGGCCCCGGCGCCCACCGCGCGCAGCACGTCGACGGTGCCCTGCTCCAGGATTCCGGCGCGCTGGCGCCGCTCCACGTAGGCGCGGTCGCGGCTCTCCAGGACGACGGAGCCGATGCCCGCGTGGTCCAGGAGGCGGGCGAGCAGCAGCCCGGCCGGCCCGGCCCCGATGATTCCGACGGTGGTGCGCATCCCTCGCCCCTCGCTCGCCCTGCCCGCCCCGCTTGTTCGCCTGGTGAACTTTCGTTCATAATGCTGAGCGGGAGTCTCGGGCCGCGCCCGTGCGGTGTCAACGGGCGTGCGGCACCTGCTTCCGCCGGACATCAGGAGCGCCGCCATGCCGGAAGAGTCCGTACGTCCCCTGGAGCGCGGTCTGGCCGTCCTGCGCGCCCTCGCGGCGGCGGAGCCGGGGCAGCTGCGGGCCGGCGACCTGGTGCGCGTCACGGGCCTGGCCCGTGCCACGGTCGACCGGGTGGTGACGACCCTGGCCCGGCTCGGTTACGTGCGCCCGCGCGGCCAAGGACTGCACCCCACCCCGCGCCTCATGGAACTCGGCAACGCCTACCTCGCGGCCAGCGGCCTGACCGGCGAGGTCGCCGCGCGCACCGCCCGGCTCGCGGACGAGCTCGACGAGTCGGTGTCGCTCGCGGTGCCCGACGGCGACGGGGTGCGCTTCGTGACGCAGGCCGCGCGGCGCCGCGCCATGTCGGTGGCCTTCCGCGTCGGGGACCTGCTGCCGCCCGAGCGCTGTGCGCCCGGCGCGCTCTTCGCGGACGCCTGGGACGAGGAGCGATGGGCCGCCTGGCGGGCGCGCGTGGCCGCCGGGCCCGTCCAGGAGGCCTGTCCGGCGC
>NZ_JAFEXF010000144.1 GCF_016905445.1 Streptomyces sp. G44 | reverse complement strand
GGGGAGCGGCCCCGTGACGCCGGCTCCCGTTTCGGCGCCTTCCACCGCGCGCGGCGTGCCGGTGGCGGAGCGCCCGGTTTCCCGACGGCGCCCGAGGCGCCGGCCGAGCCCGGGTCCCCCGCCGGGCCCGGTCCTTCGCCCGCCGAGTAGAGCCAAGCCCCCGCACGGCGCCCGGGTCCGGCGCCGCCTCTTCCCCCGCTCAAGATCGTAAGATTGGAGGCACGGGCCGGTGCCCGGGCATGCCCGACGCGCCGCGCCCCACCTACCATGCAGACCACCGACAACAGCCTGACCTGGCTCCTCCAGAACCTTCTGAAGCGCACTCCCGGTACGCGGCACGCCCTGGTGCTCTCCCGGGACGGCCTGAAGCTGTGCTGGAGCGATCACCTGACGCTCGACCAGGCCGACCAGCTCTCGGCCATCTGCTCCGGCATCCAGGCCCTGGCCCAGGGCGCGTCCGCGGAGTTCGGCGACGGAACCGGTGGCGTCCGGCACTCCATGACCGAGTTCCACGGTGGCCTGCTCTTCATCGTCGAGGCAGGCCTGGGAGCGCACCTGGCGGTCGTGGCGGACGAGAACGCCGACCCGGGAGTGGTGGGCCACCAGATGACCGAGCTGGTCGAGCAGATCGGGGAGCACCTGCGCGCCGAGCCGCGCGCCCAGGACACGGACAGCGGGGCCTCGTGACGCCGCGCAGGCCCGTGGACACCGGTGATCCGGACCGGCTCTACACGGTCACCGGTGGCCGCAGTCGTGCCGATGACGACTCCTTCGACCTGGTCACCCTGGTGGTGAGCGAGTGCGAGCCCACCGCCGGGATGCAGTCGGAGCATGTACGGATCCTCGAACTGTGCCGGCACCCGTCGGCCGTGGTCGAGATCGCCGCGGAGCTCAAGCTGCCGATCACCGTGGTGCGGATTCTCCTCGGTGACCTGCTCGCGATGGGCCGGATCACCGCTCGCCACCCCCGCGCGGCCGACTCGGTCGCCTCGATGCCCGATTCCGCCCTTCTCAAGGAGGTGCTCCATGGACTCCGCAATCTCTGAGCCGCCCTCCCGTACTCCTCTCTCCGACACGGCCGAGACCGGCTTGAAGATCGTCGTCGTAGGCGGGTTCGGGGTCGGCAAAACCACGCTGGTCCGGTCCGTCAGCGAGATCCGCCCGCTGAACACCGAGGAAGTGATGACGCAGGCCGGTGTCGGCGTCGACGAGACGTCCGAGGTGGCGGGCAAGACCACGACGACGGTGGCCTTCGACTTCGGCCGGATCAGCCTCAACGAGCGCGTGGTCCTCTACCTGTTCGGCGCGCCCGGCCAGGAGCGGTTCTGGTTCCTGTGGGACCGGCTCTTCTCCGGCACGCTCGGCGCGGTCGTGCTGGTCGACACGCGGCGGATGGACGACTCCTGGTACGCGATCGACCGGCTCGAACACCACAAGACGCCGTTCCTGGTGGCGGTGAACCGGTTCGACGACGACCCCTTCACGCATTCGCTGGACGAGATCCGCCAGGCGCTCGCGCTGCCCGACCATGTGCCGCTGATCGACTGCGACGCACGGGTGCGGTCGTCGGGCAAGGACGTCCTGATCACCCTCGTGGACCACCTCTACGAACTGGCCATGGCCCAGGAGATGACACCGTGACCGAGCCGACCGGATCCCCTTTCGAGCAGAGCGCCCCGCCCCCGGGGTGCCCCGCTCACGCGGGCGGCGTACGCCTGGGCGGGTTGGAGTACCAGCAGACGCCCGCGCAGCTGTACCGCGCCCTGCGCCGTGAGCACGGCGCCGTCGCGCCGGTGCTGCTCGACGGGGACGTGCCCGCGTGGTTGGTGCTCGGCTACTCCGAGGTCAGCTATGTGACCAGCCACGACGAGCTGTTCGCCCGTGACTCGCGGCGCTGGAACCAGTGGGAGAACATCCCCGCCGACTGGCCGTTGATGCCGTTCGTCGGCTACCAGCCCTCGGTCCTGTTCACCGAGGGCGAGGAGCACCGGCGGCGGGCCGGGGTGATCACGGAGGCGCTGGAGGGGGTCGACCAGTTCGAACTCGCCCGGGACAGCGGGCGGATCGCCGACCGGCTGATCGCGGCGTTCGCGGGCAGCGGCCAGGCGGAGCTGATGAGCGCGTACGCGCATGCCCTGCCGATGCGGGCCGCGGTGCAGATGTGCGGCATGCCGGAGACGGGCACCGATACGCAGCAACTCGTGGACGACCTGCGGATCTCGCTCGACGCGGCGGAGGGCGACGACCCCGTGGCGGCGTACACGCGGGTGGGCGAGCGCATCCAGCGCCTGGTCAAGGAGAAGCGGGAGCAGCCCGGCGCGGACGTCACCTCGCGGATGCTGCTGCATCCGGCGGGTCTGACCGACGAGGAGATCGTCCAGGACCTGATCTCCATCATCGCGGCGGCCCAGCAGCCGACGGCCAACTGGATCTGCAACACGCTGCGGTTGATGCTGACCGACGACCGGTTCGCCCTGAACGTGTCCGGCGGGCGGCTGAGCGTGGGCGAGGCGCTCAACGAAGTGCTGTGGCTCGACACCCCCACGCAGAACTTCATCGGCCGCTGGGCGGTGCGCGACACCCAGCTCGGCGGGCGGCAGATCCGGGCGGGCGACTGCCTGGTGCTCGGTCTCGCCGCGGCCAACACCGACCCGCAGATCTGGCCCGACTCACATGTGGGCCCGGAGAACTCCGCGCATCTCTCCTTCAGCCACGGTGAGCACCAATGCCCGTATCCGGCGCCGCTGCTGGCCGACGTCATCGCCCGGACCGCGGTGGAGACGCTGCTGGAGCGGCTGCCCGACCTGGTCCTCGCGGTGGAGCCGGAGGAGCTGAGGTGGCGCCCGTCCATCTGGATGCGCGGGCTGACCTCGCTGCCGGTGCAGTTCACGCCTGTGACGCACTGAGTCCGGGCGGGGCGCCGCCCGCGGAGGTGGCCGGCGCCCCGCCCGGCGTCAGGCGGTGACGGGGGTGAACCGCACCGGCAGGGACTGCGGGCCCCGCGTGAACACCCCTTGCTCCACCGGGTCGTAGCCGTCGGCAAGCCGTACGTCGGGCATCGCGTCGAGGAGCTGGCCGACGCCGATCTCCACTTCGGCCTTGGCCAGCAGGGCGCCCACGCAGAAGTGCCGGCCGAGCGCGAAGGAGAGGTGGTCGGCGGCGGCCGAGAACGCCGTCGTGGTGGTCAGGTCGTCCCGGAAGATGTCGAAGCGGTCCGGGTCCGCGTAGCGCCGCTCGTCGCGGTTGGCGGAGCCGATGAGGCAGGTGACGGTCGCCCCGGCGGGGACGGTGCCCCCGGACAGCTCCACGTCGGTTGCCGACTGCCGCATGATCATGTGGACGGGCGGTGTGTAGCGCAGTGTCTCGGCGAACGCGCGGGCGATCAGCGTGTGGTCCTGCCGGACGGCCGCGAGCTGTTCCGGGTGGCGCAGGAGGTTGGCGAAGATGCTGGCGATCGCCTTGTCGGTGGTCTCGCCGCCGGCGGCCAGCAGGAGACTGCAGAAGGCCTTGATGTCCTCGTCGCTCATGCGGACGCCGTCGACCTCGGCGGCGCACAGTGTGGACAGCAGGTCGTCGCCGAGGTGGTCACGGCGCTCCCGGATGATCGGGATCATGTACTCGGCGAACTCCACGCGGGTCCGCTCGCCTGCCGCGGCGACCTCGGGGTCGCCCGCCAGGTTGCCGAGGAAGGCGATGACGGTGGTGTACCAGCCGTGGAACCGCGCGTGGTCGGCCTTGTCGAGGCCGAGCATGTCGGCGATGACGTTGACGGGGAAACGGGTGGCGTAGCCCTCGACCAGGTCCACGGCGCCGGTGTGCCGGAAGGTGTCGATGAGTTCGCGGGAGTTGCGCTCGATGACCGGCAGGAACTTCTCCTGGAGGTCGCTGCCGCGGAAGGCGGGCGCGACCAGGGCACGGCGCACGGCGTGTTCCCGGCCGCTGAGCTGGAGGATCGTCTTGCCGTGGACGGGCTCGATCTGCCAGTCGTAGTTGTCGGTGGTGAACTGCGCGCCCTTGTCCTTGAAGACGCGCTCGACGTCCTCGTACCGCGAGATGATCCAGCTCTGTGTCGCCTCGTGCCACCACAGCGGCGCGTTCTCCCGCAGCTCCCGGTAGGCGGGATACGGATCCCGGGCGAACTCGGGCGAGAGGATGTCGGGGACCTTCTCGGGGGCCGTGCCGGGAACCTTGTCGGGGACGTTCTGCGCGGCGGACATGGAGCTCCTTGGTCGATACAGGCAACACAGGCGACGCGGACAGGTTATGGATCACCGGGAGGGCCAACCAGCCTTGTCCTGGCCGACTGTTGAGCACTGCACTAACGTTGGCCGAAAATCGCCCCCATTTCTTTCATTGCCGCTTGCTCTTCCTAGGGGCCCTAGGTTAAACCTAGGTCCCCTAGGAAGAATGGAGTGCGCATGGTGCGGGCCGGGCTGACGGCGGAGCGGGTGACGATCGCGGGCGCCGAACTGGCGGACGAGGCCGGGTTCGAGCGGGTGAGCATGGCCCAGGTGGCGCGGCGTCTCGGCGTCAAGGACGCGAGCCTCTACTCGCACGTCCGCGGCCTGGAGGACCTGCGTGGGCGGATCGCGCTGCTGGCGGCGGACGAGAAGACGCTCCTCATCGCGGAGGCGACCGCCGGCCGCGCGGGCAGGGAGGCGCTGGTCGCCTACGCGAACACCTGGCGGGAGTACGCCCACCGGCATCCGGGGCGCTACGCGGCGACGCAGGCCGTGCTCCGGATCGACCCCGAACTCGCCGCCGCGGCACCCGGCCCGCGACGCGCGGTCGAGCTGACCTACGGCATGCTGCGCGGCTACGGACTGAGCGAGCCCGACCTGACCGACGCGGTGCGGTTGCTGCGCAGCACCTTCCACGGGTTCGTCGCCCTGGAGGCCGCGGGCGGTTTCGCGCACCGGCGCTCGCCGCGGCGCTCCTGGGACCGCGCCCTCGAAGCCCTGCACACCCTCCTGGAACACTGGCCCACATCCCGAGACGGAGACTCCTCATGACCGCCCCTGTCACCGACACCCTGCGGGTGAACGGCGCGACGCTGCACTACGACGTACGGGGCACCGGCCCGCTCCTGCTCCTGATACCCGGAGGGACGGGCGGCGCGGCCGCTTTCGACGGCGTCGTGGACCGCTTGGCCGCCGCGCACACGGTGGTGACGTATGACCCGCGCGGCATGTCCCGCAGCACGTTGGACGACGCCGACGCCGAGCAACGTGTGAGCGAACACGCCGACGACGCGCTGCGCCTCCTCGACACGTTGTCTCCCGGCGCCCCCGCGAAGGTGTTCGGCACCAGCTCGGGCGCGATCGTCGCCCTGCATGTGCTCGCCACCCAGCCCGAGCGTGTCGAACGCGTCGTGGCGCACGAACCGCCGGTGGTGGAGGTGCTGCCGGACGCCGCCGTCCATCGCGCGTGGCTCGCGCGGGTGCGGGAGACGCTCCGTGCCCAGGGGCTCATGCCGGCGATGACCGTGTTCGCCGCCGGACTGCGGAAGGACGGCGACAGCGGCGCGCCGCAGGCCGCGCCCGAGCTGCCGCCACAGGCGGCGGCGCGCGCCGAGCGGACGATGGCCGATCTGCCGTACTTCCTCGGCCGCGTCGTGCCGAGCTTCATGGCGTACGCCCCGGACGTCCACCGGCTGAGCTCCCTGACCGACCGGCTCGTGCTCGCCTGCGGCCGGGACTCGGAAGGCGAACTGCCCTGCCGCGCCACCGCTTCCTTGGCCGGACGTCTCGGCGTCCCGCTCCAGCGCTTCCCGGGCGGGCACATCGGGCTGACCACGCACGCGGCCGAGTACGGCGAGTTCCTTGAGGCGGGCTTGCGTACGTCGGTCCGGGCCTGAGGCACGCCGGTCCTGGCCCGGCAGGGCCGGTAGGTCAGGTCCGCGCGGCCAGTCGGCGCAGGTGGCGGTTGATGCTGTGCTGCACGGCCACGGCATGCTCGAAGAGGTAGAAGTGGCCGCCGGGGAACCGGGCCGTGCCGAGGAAGTCCGCGCAATGGTCCTCCCAGCTCGCCATGCCGGAGGGCGGCGCGATCGGGTCGGAGGCTCCGCAGTACGCCGCGACCGGGCAGGGCGCCGGTTCGCCGTCCTCGCGCAGACTGCCGGCGGCCAGGAAGTCGCCGCGCAGCGCGGGCATGATCGAGGCCAGGGTGGCGGGGTCGAGCGTCGCGCCGTCCGCCATCAGGCCGAGCTGCGCCACCCGGGCGAGGAGTTCCTCGTCCGACATGCTGGAGACCCGGGCCAGTTCGGCGGCCGGTGCCAGCCCCGGGGCCCAGGCGGAGACGGCGAGGAGGGCGGGGGCGGGCAGGCCGTTCCACGCGGCGGCCACGGCCAGCCGGTAGGCGAGCAGACCGCCGAAGCTGTGGCCGAGGAACACGTAGGGCCGCCCGTCGAGTTCGGCCTCGAACGCCTCAAGGAGCGCGTCCAGCAGCGGTTCCACGTCGGTGAACGGCTCCTCGCCCAGCCGCTCCTGACGTCCGGGCAGTTGCAGCGTGCGTACCTCCATGGCGGAGGGCAGGGTGGCGGCCCAGGCCTGGTAGGCGGGGGCCGTGCCGCCGGCGTGCGGGAACAGGAACACCTGGTGCTCGGCGTTCGGGTCGGCCCCGGCGGTGGTGAACCAGCGGGCCCGTCGGGTGCTGCCGGTGGTCGTCATGCGCTCTCCTGATCCGTCTGGCGGGCCGTGGACATGAGGACGTCCGCGATCTCCCGCAGGTATGTCTCCGGTCGCAGCGATCCGACGCGGAGCACGATGTGGCGGGCGCCCGCGCGCACGTAGTCGGCGAGGCGCTGCGCGCAGTGCTCGCTCGGGCCCCAGGCGAAGGCCCGCGTCGCCGCCATCTGTTCCAGCGTGCGGCCGTAGCAGTGCTCCAGGTAGTCGTCCAGCTCGACCCTGGCCCGTCGCTCGTCCGGTCCGGGAGTGACCGTCAGGCACAGTGCCGGGGTCACCGCGCCGGCCCGGCGTCCCGCGCGCCGGCAGAGGTCCTCCAGGCGTCGCCGGGCGCGGCCGTAGGCCTCGGCCGAGGCGAGGAACGACAGCCACCCGTCGTAGAGGCGGGCCGTCCGTTCGAGCACCGGGGTGGTGTCCTCGGCGGCGAGCCACAGCGGCGGCCCGTCGGGCGCGGCGGGCCGGACCAGCCGGTCCAATCCCTCCGCCTGCCAGTGCCGGCCCGCGAAGCGGTTCGGCGCGCCGGGCCGGGTGCTGCTCCAGGCCGTCCGCCACAGCGCCGTGGTCTCGTCCAGATGCTCGGCGCCGGGGGCGCCCCCGGCCGGCAGTCCCTCGTCGGTCTCCGGCTGCGGGAGGCCCGGCCCCACCCCGAGGACGAGCCGGCCCGGACTGACGTGATCCAAGCTGCTGATCATGCTCGCGGCGACGAGCGGGTGGCGCAGCCCGGGGGTGAGGGCCGCGGTGCCGAGGAGCAGTCGCCGGGTCACCGTGCTCGCGGCGGACAGCACCACCAGGGGGTCGAGCCGGGGGCGCGCGGTGAGCGAGTCACCCGTCCACAGGGAGTCGAAGCCGAACTCTTCGGCCTGTCGCGCGAAGTCCAGCAGGGCTGAGACGTCGTACTCACCGAGGATCGCCTGCTCCCGGGTCGGCAACAGGACGCCCACGCGGAGCGGCTGACGGACGACAGCCCCCATCGCACACCTTCTCTCTCGGTTTCACGGTTTCTCTGGCTCTTGGGCTCTTGGGCTCTCGGGCTCTCGCGATACAACCAGTCATGCCTGACAGATTCCTGATCGCCTGATGAAAGAAGGGCGGGCAGCTACCGAGTCACTGAAAAATTGTTGACACGGCGACCAAATCAGCCATGACTGGGATCGAACAATTCGTGCGCAGACACCAGAAACGCACACAGCCCCCGCCCGATATGCACCCTTGCACCCCGACATCACCGCCAGGAATTCAGCTTTGCCTCCAGGAACACTCGCTGGCGTGGAAACGACGCCCGGCACCCTTCCGTACTTGCGGCCGAGAAGGATGCCGTAGTCAATTAAAGGAACCGCGCCAGCAGGAGGAAAAATGATCGCATATTCGCAGTTCGAGGACGCGCGCCGGAAGAGCGGCGAGAAGCCGTCTGCGCCGCGGACACCGGCCGCCTCCACGACCGCTCCGGCCTTCGCGTTCCTGGGCCCCTTGGAAGTGCGCGCGAACGGCCGTACGCACACCATCGGGGGGAACCGGCAGCGCACCCTGCTGGCGGCGCTGCTCGTCTCCCCCGGCCGCCTGCTCTCCGCCGAGCAGCTGTACGACGAACTGTGGGGCGAGAACCCGCCGCCCACCTTCGAGAACTCGCTCCAGGCGCACGTCTACCGGTTACGCCGGGCCCTGCAACAGGCGGCGGGCCCGGACGGCTCGGCGCCCGAGCTGCTCACGCGCTCTTCCGGGTACGTCCTGGAGCCCGGCGGCACCGAGACCGACGCGGCGGCCTTCCGCCGGCTGACCGGCGAGGCACGCGCGTGCACGCGGCGTAGCCCCGCCCAGGCGCACCAACTGCTCGACGAAGCGCTTGCCCTCTGGCGCGGCGCGCCTTTCCAGGACGTCGCCCAGGGGCCGATGTCGCAGGGTGTGGCGCTGGCGCTGGAGGAGGAACAGCTGTCCGCCGTCGAGGACAAGCTGTGGCTGGAGATACAGCTGGCGGACCCGGTCAACACCATCAGCGAGCTGAAACGCATGCGGACCATCCACCCCTGGCGGGAGCGCCTCACCGAGATGCTCATGCTGGCCCTGTACCGGACGGGGCGGCAGGCCGAGGCGGTGGAGACGTACAACAGCACGCGGCACAGGCTGTCGAGCGAGCTGGGGGTGGAGCCCTCGCTGAGGCTGCGCGAGCGGCTCCGGGAGATCCTCAACCAGGCGCCGTCGCTGGACGCGGCGGTGCCGGCCTAGGCAGCGCGGAACTGCGACGCGCGACGAGGCTGCGGCAGTGCGCCCGGAGAACCCCGGGGCGTACCGCCGCAGCCTCGTCTCATGCCATGTCAGTCGTGCGTCAGCGCGCCGCGCCAGAATATTCCACGGACAAACTCTCGTGCGGAAACGGACAGACTCCCTTACGTCATCCACCCCGGGAGCAAGGCGAGGCGGCAATAGCTGTTCACGGCGCTGTTCCGCCCCATGTCGAGCAGCGGGTATTCCTCGCTGCCTTTTCTCAAGCAAACGCATTCAAGGCGTTATCGCGGTCCGCCACGCCGGACATCTGCTTTTCCGCTGCACCCGTCGATTGCCCTGCCGCGTTCCGGCCCATCAGCCGCCCTTCAGTCATCGATCAGGTGCGCTGGCCAGGGTGGGTTCCGGAAGAGGCAACTGTGAAGCGGCAGCTGTGAGGAGAAGGCGAATGAGCAGGGACGAGGACTTCGAGGTCGTCATCATCGGCGCGGGGATGTCCGGCCTCGGCATGGCCGCACGCCTCAAGGAGGCCGGGCGGGACGCGTTCACGGTTCTGGAGAAGGCGGGTTCGATCGGCGGGACGTGGCGCGCGAACACGTATCCCGGCGCGGCCTGCGACGTGCAGTCCCACCTGTACTGGTACTCCTTCGGCGAGCAACCCGACTGGAGCCGCACCTACGCCGGTCAGCCGGAGATCCTGCGCAACCTCCAACGGTTCGCCGCGCACCACCGGTTGGACGAGCACATCCGCTTCGGCGTGGAGGTCACCCACGCCACGTGGTCGGACGAGGACGGCCGCTGGCTCGTGCGCACCGCGCACGGCGCACGGCTGCGGGCCCGCGTGCTGATCACGGCGTGGGGGCAGCTCGACCGGCCGGCCTGGGCGCGTCTCGACGGCGTGGACGACTTCGCCGGCACCCAGGTGCACACGGCACGCTGGCCCGAGGGGCTGGACGTGACGGGCAAGCGGGTCGCCTGCATCGGCAGCGCGGCCAGCGCCGTCCAGTTGGTGCCCGCCATCGCGGAGGCCACCGAGCGGCTGACGGTGTTCCAGCGGTCCGCCAACCACCTGCTGCCGCGCCAGGACCGGGCGCTGGCGGACGACGAGCGAGCCGCGCTGCTCGCCGAGCCGCACCGCTACGCCGCTCTGCGCGAGGACATGTACCGCGAGCGTGACGGCTGGGCCACCGGACTGCGCGACGACGGCAACCCGGTGCGGGACGAGTTCCAGCGGGTGGCGGGCGCGCATCTGGCCGCGCAGGTCGCCGACGACGGGCTCCGCGACCGCCTCGCCCCCGGCCACGCGTTCGGCTGCAAGCGGGTGCTGATCAGCGACGACTACTACCCCGCGCTGACCCGCGACAACGTCGAGCTGGTGACGGAGCCCATCGCCAGGATCGAACCGGACGGCGTACGGACCACGGACGGGCGGCGGTACGAGGTCGACGTGATCGTGCACGCCACCGGCTTCCAGCCGCTCGACCGCACCGGGGGCGCGGAGATCGTCGGACGGAACCTGCTGACGCTGCGCGAGGCGTGGAAGGAGGGACCAGAGGCGTATCTGGGCATGGTGGTCAGCGGCTTCCCCAACATGTTCATGCTCTACGGGCCCAACACCAACCTGGGCCATCACTCGATCCTGTTCATGGTGGAGTGCCAGATCGACTACGTGCTCCAGGCGCTCGGGGTTCTCGACGCCGGCCCGGGCCGCACCCTGGACGTCGCCGCGGAGGTGCAGCGTCGCTACAACGCGGAGCTCCAGCGGGACCTCGCGGGCACGGCCTTCGCCGCGGGCTGCGGGAGCTGGTACACGACGGACCAGGGCCGCGTCGTCAACAACTGGCCCTCCAGCATCGAAAGTTACCGCGAGCGGACCGCGGTCTTCGCGTCGGATGACTACAGCGGCTAGGTCGTCATGGCCTCACAAGCCACACACGTAGGGCGGTGGCCCGCCCCCTCGGCGAGGGGGCGGGCCACCGCCCTACGTGTGAGCCGGTCAGCCCTTGGCCGCGGCGAGCTCGTCGCGCACCGCCCGCCGCAAGACCTTGCCGCTGGGGTTGCGGGGCAGTGCCTCGGCGAAGTCGTACGACGTGGGCATCTTGAAGTCCGCGAGGCGGCCGCGCAGGAACAGCAACAGCTCCCGGGCCCCGGCCTGCCGCCCCGCCGCCAGGACCACCCGGGCGTGCACGGACTCCCCCCACCGCTCGTGCGGCAGGCCCACCACGGCCGCCCCGGCCACGGCAGGGTGGCGTGCGAGGGCGTCCTCGATCTCGGCCGGGTAGACGTTCTCCCCGGCGACGATGATCATGTCGTTCACCCGGTCGCGGACATGGACGTAGCCGTCCTCGTCGACATAGCCGGCGTCCCCCATGTGCACCCAGCCGTCGACCACGGTGCGCTCGGTGGCCTCGGGCAGCCGCCAGTAACCGAGCATCCGGGCGGGGGTGCGCACACATATCTCCCCGACCTCGCCGGCCGGCAGCTCGTTGCCCTCGGGGTCCTCGACGCGCACCTCGATGCCCGGGTACGGCCGGCCGGCGGCGCGCAGCAGCGGGCTGCCGGGCACGTGGTCGGCGGGCGGGAGGCAGACGGCGAAGTTGCCGGTCTCGCTGCTGCCGTAGATCTGGAGGAAGTCGCAGTCCAGGACGTCGATGGCGCGGCTCAGCAGCTCCTCGCCGATCGGGGAGCCGCCGTAGACCACCTTGCGCAGGGAGCCGAGGGCGCCCCTGTCCGCGGCCGGTTCGGCGAGCATCAGCTCCAGCATGGCGGGGGCCACGATGGCGGTGGTGACCCGCTCCTCCTCGATGACGCGTACCGCGTCGGAGCTGATGAAGGCGGGCAGGGAGACCACCGTGGCACCGGCGTTGAAGGCCTGCATGCCGTAGGAGAGGCCGCCGATGTGGAAGCCGGGCAGGCCGATCAGGCTGCGGTCGCCGGGCTGCCAGTCGAGCCAGTCGAGACCGTGGTCCTCCATCGCCTCGGCGACGTTGAAGAAGCTGCGGTGGGCGAGGACGACGCCCTTGGGCAGGCCGCTGGTGCCGCTGGTGTAGATCTGCACGACGGGGCTGTTCTCGTCGCCGTCCGCCCCGCCCGCGGACGCCCGCGCGGCGCTCCCGGCGGCCCGCGCTCCGCTCACGGCCGACAGCGCGCTCTTGCGGGCGGCCAGCGACTCGGCGTCGGCGGCCTGGGCGTCCAGGCACAGCAGGGTCCGCAGCGTGGGCAGCCCCTTGCGCACCTCGGCGGCCACGGGCAGGTGTTCCTCGTCCACGAGGAGCACCTCGGTGGTGGAGTCGCGCAGGATGTGGTCCACCTCCCGCGCGGTCAGGCGCCAGTTGACGGGAACGAGGACCGCGCCCGTGCGGGCGCAGGCGAAGGCCAGCTCCCAGTACTCCACGGCCTCCTTGCCGAGGTAGCCCACGCGGGAGCCGGGCCCGACACCGGACGCGCGCAGCACCCGGGCGGTGCGCTCGCTCTCCCGGTCCAGCTCGCGGTAGGTGAGCGTCCGGCCGGAGCAGACGACGGCCGGCTGGTCCGGCCGGAGTGCCGCCTGCCGTGCGATCACTTCCTGAAGGGTCCGCGACCTCGGCGTCGAGGCCATCGGTGTGCTCGCGCCGGTCGTCGGTGTGCCGCCGGTGGCCGTCGGTGTCTGCGCGGTGGTCATCGGTGTGCTGCCGGTCGTCGTCATCGGTGTGCTCCCGTTCCTGCCTCGTGTGCCGGTGCCCCGGCACCGGACAGCAGTTGTTCGATGTATGCGGTGAGCAGGTCCACGCTGGGCCGGTCGAAGGTGATGGAGGCCGGCAGCGTGACCCGGAAGGCGGACTCCAGCGAGCTGCGGATCTCGACCGCGTTGAGCGAGTCCATGCCGAGGGCGGCCAGTTCGGCGTCGGGTTCGAGGTCGTCGGCCGACTCGAAGCGCAGGACGTCCGCGAGCCGGGTGCGTACGATCGCGTTGATCCCGGCCGAGCGCGCGGCTCCGGCGGTCTCGGTCAGCGCGCCGATGCCGGTCCGGGCCCCGTCCGCGGCGGGGCCCGAGACGAGCTCCGCGAAGAGCGCGCTCGGTGCCCTGCGGGCCACGAAGCGGTCCCAGTCGCAGTGGCCCATGAGGAGGTGGGTGCGCCCGGCGTCCAGCAGGTGGGGCAGGGCCCCGGTGGCCTCGTCCTCGTCCAGGAGCGTGATGCCCTGGCCCTCCCAGCTGCGGATCAGGGAGGAACTGAGCCGCCGGCCGGGCTCCCGTGGCGCCCACGGCCCCCAGTTGACGGCGACGGCGGGCAGACCCGCGCCGGCGCGCTGCGCCATCAGGTGGTCGAGGAAGGCGTTGCCCGCTCCGGCGCCGGTCTGCGTGGCGGCGCCGAGCAGGGTGCCGGCCGTGGAGCAGCCGAGGAAGAAGGCCGGCTCGGGCAGGTGGGCGGTCGCCTCGTGCAGCAGCCAGGCGCCGTAGACCTTCGTACGGAAGACGGCGTCCAGGCTCTCCCAGGTCTGTTCGGCGAGCGGCAGGTCCCGCGCGGTCTCCTGCGCGGCGTGGATCACGCCGCCCACCGGGGGCGCGGCGGCGGCGAGTTCGGCCAGGACGTGCGTCACGTCCCGTTCGGAGCCGAGGTCGCAGGCGTACACGCTCGCCGTGACGCCGTCACCGAGGGCGGGGGCCGGGCCGCCGGTGCGGCTCAGCAGTGCCAGGTGGCGGGCGCCCAGGGCGACGAGGCGGCGTGCGAGGGCCCCTCCGACCATGCCCGTGGCGCCGGCCACCACGTAGGTGCGGTCGGGGCGGACGGTGAGGGGGCGGGAGTCGGCGGGCACGGGGTCGGCCGTGCGCAGGCGGCGCACCCAGCGCTCCCCGTCGCGGTGGACGATCTCCGGTTCGCTCTCCCCGGCCGCCAGCCACTCCCCCACCAGCCCGGCGGCGTTGTCGGTGCCGTCGGTTCCGTCGGTTCCGTCGGTGCGGGGTCGCAGGTCGACAAGGGTCGCCCGGTATCCCGGGTACTCCAGGGCGAGGGCACGGCCGAAGCCCCACAGGGTGGCGGCGGCGGCCGGTTCGGTGCTCTTGTCGCCGGGCAGGTGCTGCGCGCCCTCGCTGACCAGCCACAGCCGCTGGCCCCGGCCGAAGCCCTTGCGGGCCAGGGTGTCCAGGACGGCGAGCAGCTCGCGGTAGTTGGTTTCGCACTCGGCGCGCAGCCGCGCCGCCCCGGTGGTCCCGCCCGCTTCCGTGCCGTCCGTTCCGGTGCGCCACAGCCAGCACACGTCGGTGGGCGGCTCGCCGTCCAGCGCGCCGTCCAGGGCGTCGGCCAGGGCCGCCGGGCCGGGGGCGACGGTGAGGGCGACACCTTCGGAGGCGGCGGCCTCGGCGAGCCCGCGCGGCAGCCGTGCCGTCTCGCCCACGACGAGTACGCGCCGCCCGTCGCGCCGGGTGCCGGGCAGGGGCTGGGAGATCCAGTGCTGCTCGTAGAACAGGCCGCCGCTCGCGCCCCGTTCGCCCTCGGGGGTCCGCTCCGCCCGCCAGGCGGCCTCGGCGGCCCGGCGCTGCGGGGTGGGCAGCCAGTACCGCTTGCCGTCGAAGGCGTACGACGGCAGGGGGACCCGGCGCCGCGGCGCGCCCTCGTGGTAGCCGGCCCAGGAGACCGGCACGCCCGCCTCGTACGCCTTGGCAAGGGACCGGCGGATCATGTCGCCGTCGTGGTCGTCGCGGAAGGTGCTGCTCAGCCAGACGTGGTCGGCGTCACCGGCCGCGGTCCGGGCCAGCGCGGTGAGCGCGGCCGAGGGGCCCAGTTCGACGAAGACGTGGCGTCCGCGCTGGTCGACCGTCTGGACGCCGGCCTCGAACCGCACCGGTTCGAGCAGATGCCTGATCCAGTACTCGGGGTCCGCCATCTGCCGTCCGCGTGCCACGCGTCCGGTCACGTTGGACACGACGGCCATGGTGGGCGTGCGGAACTCGACGGTGGCGAGGACCTCGCGGAACTCGTCGACGATCTCGGCCATCAGCGGCGAGTGGTAGGGCACCGCGCCGCGCAGCGGGGTGACCTTGCCGCCGCGTTCGGTCAGGCGCCGGCCCGCGTCGGCCAGCGAGGCGTGGCCGCCGGTGAGCAGGCATTGGCCGGGGCCGTTGACGGCGCCGATCGACAGGTCGGGGTAGTCCTCGACGAGGGGGGCGACCTCGGCGGCCGGTGCGCCGACCGCCGCCATGCCGCCCTTGTCGCGCACCGCCTCGCTCAGCCGTCCGCGGGCGGCCACCAGCCGGGCCCCGTCTTCGAGCGAGAACAGCCCGGCCACCGCGGCCGCGGCGAACTCGCCCAGGCTGTGGCCCATCAGCACCGAGGGGCGCACGCCCCAGGAGAGCCACAGCCGGGCCATGGCGTATTCGAGGCTGAACAGGGCGGGTTGGAGGTAGCGGGGCTCGTCGATGCGTTCGGGCGCCTCGCACTCGCCCCGGACCAGTTCACCGAGGGGCACGCCGAGCAGCGGGGTCAAGATGGCGTCGCACTCGTCAAGGGCGGCGCGGAAGACCGGGTACTGCCGGTGGAGCGCGGCGCCCATGCCGGGGTACTGCGTGCCGGTTCCGGAGAAGAGGAACGCCACCTTGGGGACGCCGGCCGAGCCGCCGCCGCGGGCGGTGCCCGCCGCCAGGGAGGCGGCGCGCCTGCCCAGCGCCCGGACGGCGTCGTCCCGGTCGCCCACGACCTCGGCGATGCGGTGACGGAAGTGCGCGCGGCCGGTGTTGGAGGTCCGGCACAGGTCGGCGAGCGGGGTGTCCGGGTGCTGTTCCAGGTGGTCGAGGTAGCGCTCGGCGATTTTCCGCAGCGAGGTGCGGTTCTTGGCGGACAGGGTGAGTACGGCGCCGGGGCGCGCGTCGGCGCCGTCCTCGTCGGTCGCCGTGGCCGCCGGGGCCTCCTCCAGGACGACGGAGGCGATGGTGCCCGTCACCCCGAAGCCGTTCACCATCGCGCGTCCGGTGCCCGTGCCGGGCCAGGGGCGGAGTTCGGTCGGGACGGTGACGGGCGCCTCGTCCCAGGCGATGCGCGGGGAGGGGGTGACGAGGTTCAGGTGGGGGAAGACCGTCCGCTCACGCAGTTGGAGCGCGGCCTTGATGAGCGAGCCGACCCCGGCCGCGCCCTCCATGTGGCCGATGTTGGTCTTCAGCGACCCCACCACCACGGGCCGGTCATGGGTGTGCGAGTCGGCGAACACGTCGCTGATGGCGTCCATCTCGGTGGGGTCGCCCAGGGCGGTGCCGGTGCCGTGGGCCTCGACGTACTGGATGTCGCCCGGTTCGAGGCGGCAGCGCGCCAGGGCGGAGCGCATGACCTGCTCCTGGGCGGCGCCGTTGGGGGCGACGAGGCCCGCGCTCTCGCCGTCCTGGCCGACCGCGGAACCCCGGATCAGGGCGTGGACGGTGTCGCCGTCCCGTCGCGCGTCGGACAGCCGCTTGAGGACGAGGACACCGCAGCCCTCGGCGCGGGCGTAGCCGTCGGCCCGTTCGTCGAACGTCTTGCACTGTCCGTCGGCGGCGAGCACGCCGCCCAGGGACAGGATGGTGTGGTTGTGCGCGTTGTGGATGACGTTGACGCCGCCGCTCAGCGCGACCCCGCACTCGCCGCCGCGCAGCGCCTGCACGGCCAGGTGGGTGGCGGTCAGCGACGAGGAGCAGGTGGTGTCGACGGTCATGCACGGTCCGCGCAGCCCGAGGAAGTACGACAGGCGGCCGGAGACCGCGCTGTGGGTGAGTCCGGGCGCGAGGTAGCCGTCGACGTCGGCGGGGGCGAGGTCGGTGGACTCGAAGATGTAGTCGAGGGTGGTGACGCCCATGAACACGCCGGTGTCGCCGTGCCGCAGCGAGGTGGGATCGATGCCCGCGTGCTCCAGCGCCTCCCAGGCCGTCTGGAGTGCCAGGCGCTGCTGCGGGTCGATGTAGGGGGCCTCTTTGGGCGAGACCGAGAAGAAGGCGGCGTCGAAGCGGTCGACGTCGCGCACGAAGCCGCCGGGCGGCGGGTCACCGGCGTGCTCTGCGCCGCCGGGAACGCCGTCCTCCCCCTCGCGGTCCACGCGGTCCTGGGCCAGCTGTCGGCGCTCGTCGGCCGGCAGCGGCCCGACGCCCGAGCGGCCCTCGCGCAGGAACCGCGCGAACGTGTCGACGTCGTTGTTCCCGCCCGGAATGCGCAGCCCCATTCCCACGATGGCAATGGGTTCGTATTTCTCGCGTTCCAGGGCGGCGAGCGCTTCCTCCTTGCTCCGTAAATCGGCGAGTACGGCGGCCAGCTCGGCCGCCGTCGGGTTCGGTGCGTCCGACATTTTCCCTCCGGTCAGGAAGTGGTTCACGCGCAGAGATGGTCTATCAACTGACCGGCGGTCGGGTGACCGAAAAGAGCGGCCGTCGAAATCTCGCACTCCAGCTTTTTCTCCAGGGAGAGCTTCACCTCGCTCAGCCGCAGCGAGGTGAGCCCCAGGTCGAGGAAGCCTGTGTCCAGCGGGAACTCATCGTGCGGGGTCATGAAAAGAGCACTCCTGAACTCCCCCACGACCAAGGTCTCGACGAGCTCCCGGCGCTCGTGCTCGGGCAGGAGCCTCAGCTCCTCCATGGCGGGAAAATCATGCGACACCCACCTCACCGCCTCTCTGCTAAGGGACTGCTGACCAAAATCGAAACAGTCGCCCCTGATGGTGACCTGATAGTCGGCTGATGACGTCCGGCAGCGACTGATCCACATCTTCGGGCTGGTTTATGCCCGTCGAATCGGTGTTATGTTTCCGGTATGAACGAAAATGAATTCGACTTGGTCGATGAATTAGACAGAACACTGAAGGCGTTGGGCCTCTCGCGTCACGAGGCGGTCAGCGAACTCGTCGTGGACGGGCGGGACCCACTGGTGCCGTCCACCATCCGCCTCGGCTCGGCCATGGGCATCGCGCTGCTGTCCTCCGCCGTCGGCGCGGCACAGATCTGGCGGGCCGCGACGGGCCGCAGGCAGCGGCTGGGACTGGACCTCGGGCAGGCACTGCACCAGCTCACGCCCTACCTCGGCGGCGGCAACACGCTGAACGGCTACGGCTCCAACATGGGCAGCGTCCTCGGCCTCGACGGCACTCCCGCCCCCGCCCTGTGGGACCTGTACCGCACCGCCGACGACCGCTGGGCCATCCCGATCGCCTGCTACCCGCACACCCGGGACACCTTCCTCGACCTGCTCGGCACCGCGCACACCCGCGAGCACATCGGCGCGGCCATCGCGGGCCGGGTCTCGTGGGAGCTGGAGGAGGAGGCGGCCGCCCGGGGTGTGCCCCTGGCCATCGTGCGCAGCAGGGAGGAGTTCCTCGCCCATCCGCAGGGCCGGGCCGTTCTCGACGAACCCCTGGTGGCCGTCGAGCGCGTGGGCGACGCCCCGCCGCGTCCGCTGCCGGCCGGTGACCAGCCGCTGTCCGGTCTGCGCTCCCTGCAGTTCACCCATGTCTTCGCGGGCACCGCGGCCGGGCGCGTCCTCGCCGAACAGGGCGCCGACGTCCTGCACGTGTGCGAGCCGAACGCCTTCGACCACGACCTGTGCTGGAACGAGACCGGTGTCGGTCTGCGGTCGGCCCGGCTCGCCCTGGGCGTCGAAGGCGACGGGCGTCGCGCCTTCGACGAACTGCTGCGCACCGCGGACGTCTTCGTGCACAACCACCGGCCGGCCAAGATGGCCCGGCTCGGACTGACCCCCGAGGAGTGCGCCGAGATCTCCCCCGGCATCATCCACGTATCGGTGCGCTGCTACGGCCACAGCGGCCCCTGGCAGGACCGCGGCGGCTTCGACCAGCACGCCCAGGCGCTGACCGGCGTCAACTGGAGCGAACGGCGGGACGGCCGGCCCCAACTGCCGCCGGGCCGCATGCTCAACGACTACCTGGCCGCCTATCTCGCCGCCGCCGGTGTCATGAGCGCGGTCCTGCGCCGCGCGCGCGAGGGCGGCAGCTACCGGGTCAAGGTCTCCTTGGCCGGTGTCGCCAACTGGGCCTGGCAGCTGGGCACGTTCACGCGCACGGAGTCCGAGCGGCTGCTGCCCCCGGCTCCGCTGCCGCCGCCCCGGCGCCTCACCCGGGCCACCCCGCTCGGCGACCTCTCCCTGGTCGCGCCGCCGGTCAGCCTGAGCGAGACCCCGCCCGCCTGGCGCGGAGACCTCCTGGTCCCCCGCGGCTCGTCGCAGCCGCGCTGGTACGACGACCGGGCGGCCTGACCCCCGCACCCGCGCGCGCCACACCTTCCGCACCCCCCCCCCCCCCCCCCCCCCCCCCCCCCCCCCCCCCCCCCCCCCCCCCCCCCCCCCCCCCCCCCCCCCCCCCCCCCCCCCCCCCCCCCCCCCCCCCCCCCCCCCCCCCCCCCCCCCCCCCCCCCC
>NZ_JAFEXF010000143.1 GCF_016905445.1 Streptomyces sp. G44 | reverse complement strand
GCTCTGTGCCGCCGCGCTCGTGCCGGCCGCCGCGAGCCCCGCGCACGCGGACGGCGCCGGCTCCTCCCCGGCCTGGTTCGTCGCGCCGTCCACCGGGGCCGGGGGCGCGGACGGCACACGCCCCGCGAAGGACGGCCGGTCCGCCTTCTACGCCGAGGGCGCCCCCGGCGCGGTGCTCCGCGACACCGTGACGATCACCAACCCGGGCGCGAGGCCCCACACGGTGTCCCTGCGGGGCGCGGACGCGGACGGCGCCGGCTCCGGCGCCCTCTCGGTCACCTCGGCCGAGGGGCGGCCCGGGGAGACCGGGGCGTGGATCCGCTTCGCGCAGCGGCGGGTGCGGGTGCCGCCGCGCACCCGCGCCGAGGTGCCGTTCACCGTGACGGTCCCCGAGGACGCGGTGCCCGGCTACCACCCCGGGGCGGTCGTCGCGCGCGGCGGCGGGCGCACGGCGGGCGTACGGCTGCATCTGCGGGTCGACGGGCCCGCCCTCCCGGCGCTCACCGTGGAGCGCGTCAAGGTCCACCAGGACGCCGGGCGCATCACGTACGACCTGGTCAACCGCGGCAACACCGTGCTGCGTCCGAAGCTCGCGGTGCGCGCCGACGGCGTCCTC
The DNA here is from genome assembly GCF_016905445.1 of Streptomyces sp. G44. Lineage (GTDB taxonomy): Bacteria > Actinomycetota > Actinomycetes > Streptomycetales > Streptomycetaceae > Streptomyces. Next base: position 19,052 of record NZ_JAFEXF010000143.1, on the reverse strand, counting down.
GGCATCCTCCTCGACCGCCCGGCGCGCCCGCTGCCGGTCGAACTGCCGCCCGGCCGTCGCGTCTCCCGCAGTGAGCCCTGGCCGGACGTTCCCGCCCTCGACGCGGCGGACGTGCGGCTGACGGTGACCGCGACGGCTCCCGGCGGGCCCCCTGCCCGCGACGCCGCCACGGCGTCGGCGCGCTTCGTGCCCTGGGGCGCGGTGACGGGCGGGGCCGCCGCGCTGCTCGCCGTCGCGGGCGGGGCGCTCCATCTCGTACGCGGCCGCAGACGCGACCCCGAGGCGCCGGAGCCGGAACCGGACCCGGACCCGGTACCGGTACCGGAAACCCGGCCCGGGGATGTGCGGGAGCCGGCCGGAGCGGGGGCGGGGGAGGACCTGTGAAAGGCGAGCGGAACGGATGGAACCGACGGAACGGGCGGGGCGGAAGGGGCAAGGGGAGCGGGACGGCCTGGCTGTGGGGTGTCGTCGGGCCGGTGCTGCTCGGGGTCGCCCTCCTGCCGTGGCCGGCGGCGTCGGCCGCCCCCGAGGCCGACGAGCCCACCGTGACGCTCTCCGCCTCCCAGGCGGGCAAGGGCGGCTCCGTCACCGTCAAGGGCGAGGGGTGGCGGCCGGGCGCCCTGCTGATGATGCTGATCTGCGGACAGTCCACGCCGGGCGAGGGCGTCGTCGGCGGCACCAACGCGTGCGCCAACTCCGAGGGCCGCGCCGTCACCGCCGGCAAGGACGGGGCCTTCCGCAAGAAGCTGCCCGTCGCCGAGCCGCCCGAGCCCTGCCCCTGCGTCGTCCACGTCGCCACGGTGACCGGGGAGAAGGCACGGGCCGACACCGCGTTCAAGGTCGCGGGCCACCCCGTGAAGCCGCTGCCCGAGCAGGCCGGCGGCGGGCGGCTCTCCGTCCTGTCGGACACCCGTCTGGAGGGCTCCGGCTCCCTGCTGACCTGGTTCGGCGCCCCGCCGCGGCGCACCCTCGTCTTCACCGTGGGCAACGTCGGCCCGGCGCCCCTCAAGGACCCCGTCTTCCAGGTCGGCACCTCCCACGGCGTGTTCGCGCCGCAGTGGGAGGAGCGGCAGTGGCGCGGCACCGTGGCGCCGGGCAGGAAGGCGCGGATCGAGCTGCCGGTGGAGCTCTCGGCGGGCGCGCACGGCGACTACCTGGTCTCGCTGAAGTTCGGCGGGAAGGTGCTCGCCGAGCAGCCGTGGGGCGTGGGACGTCCCTGGGGCGTGACCGTCTTCTGGCTCCTGCTCTGCCTGGTCGTGCCCGCCGCCGTCTTCCGCCTCGGCATGGCGGCCGTGGACCGGCTGCGGCCCCGCCGGCGCCGTGCCGGTGGCCGGCACCGCACCGGGAGGCTCGCCGAACTCACCGGCCTGCTGCCGAAGTTGAGGCTTCCGCGGGGCGCGGTCGCCGCGGACGGGAAGGGCCGCCACGCGGCCCCTGACACGCGTACGCGACCCGCCGTGGGATCCGGCGCCCCCGGGCCCGGACCGGCGGAGCGGACGACCGCTCTGCCGTGGTTCACCCCCGACACCGACCCCGGCGCGCCCGCGGGCCGGCTCTCCGCACCGTCCGACAACAGTCCGACGAAGGGAAACACGTGATCACGCATCGACGGAGAGCGGGCGCGGCCTCGGTCGCGCTCCTGCTCGGCGGGGCGGGCGTCCTGTTCAGCGCGGGCACCGCGGAGGCCGCCGAAGTCGCCTACCAGACGGAGTGCGTACCGCCGCCGATCTCCGGGCTGCCGCCCGTGCGGGGCACCACCAAGGCGGAGATCACGGCGCCCGCCACGGCGAAGGTGGGCGACGAGGTCGAGGTCGTATGGAAGACGACGCAGGCGGCGTCCAAGAACCCCGACGTGCTCGACCTCGACCAGGACACGGTGAAGCCGAGCGGCACGATCAAGGTGGGCGGCGGGCAGAGCGGTGACCTGAAGGTCGAGGGGGAGCGGAAGAACCCGCCGATCAAGAAGAACAGCCCCATGATCCTGTCCGACATGAAGGGCAGGCTGAAGCTGACGGCGGCGGGCGAGGTGACGCTGACGCCGGACGCGTACGGCATCAACGTCAGCAAGCCGATCTCGACGGACACGAAGTGCGCGCCGAAGGAGCGGGTGGGGGTGGGCGCGACGATCAAGGTGACGGATGGCGGTGGTACGGGGGGTTCGTCGGGCGGTACAGGTGGCACGGGCGGTACGAGTGGTGCGGGCGGTACGAGTGGCACGGGTGGGAACGCGGGCGGTGCCTCTGGCGGCACCTCCGGTGGCGGGGACGGGCAGACCGACTTCCCCGGCAAGGAGGTCCAGATCCCGTACAAGTGCAAGACGCCGATCGGTGACAAGGAAGCCACCTCGCCGGTCCAGATCGACGCGAAGAAGGACGGCGGGGCGTACGGGCTGACCGTGCGGTTCAAGAAGTCCGTGATGGACAGCCCGGCGGACATTCCCGCCGACTCCGTGAAGCCGTCCATGGAGGTCGTGCTCGGCGGCGCCGACAAGGGCACCGTGCAGGTCGAGGGCCCGGCCAACAAGGAGCCCATCAAATCCGGCGCGCCCATCGCCGTCCCGGACCTCACCGGCACGTACAAGCCGGGGGCGGACGGCAAGGCGACGCTCTCGCCGGGCGTCCTGACCGTCAAGGCCCTGGGTACGACGACGACCTGTACGCCCGTCAAGACCGAGGTCTCCCTCGAACTGGTCACGGACGCGCAGCCGGGCGGGGCGTCGGGGGGTTCGTCGACCGGGGGCGGCGGTGACGCGGGCGGTTCGGCGGGCGGCTCCGCCACCGGGGGTGGTCTCGCGGAGACCGGGGCGGAGAACCACGGCGCCCTGCGGGCCCTGGGCCTGGTCGCCGGCACGGTGATTCTCCTGGGCGGCGCGGTCTTCACGTTCCTGCCGAGGCGGGGGCGGGGCGGGGCGTGAGGTAACCGTGCGGGGTTCTGTCCGCTGACCACCGCGGGCGGTCTGTGGCTGGCCGCGCAGTTCCCCGCGCCCCTTCGGGGGCGAGGTGTGGTGCCCCGTCAGGGGCGCGGGGAACTGCGCGAGCAACCGTCAGGCGGCCCGCACGCGGCATGTGGCTGTCGGGGGCAGACGCGTCTGCGGGTTGTTCGTGGCCGGGCGCGCAGTTCCCCGCGCCCCTTTGGGGCGCGGTTGGCCGGGCGCAAGGTGTGGCGCCCCGTCAGGGGCGCGGGGAACTGCGCGAGCAACCCGCCCGCACGCGGCATGTGGCCGTCGCAGGCAGACGCGGCCCTGACCCGGCGCTACGCGTGAGCCCGTAGCCAGCGGAGGGTTGCCCGGGCCATGCCCGGAGCCTTGAGCAGGGGGCCCCCGTGGGCGGCGCCCCGTACCGTCCGTACCGTCACGTCCCGCAGCCCCGCCCGCCGCTGCGCGCCCGCGAGCTCCGTGGAGTGGGCGTCCGGCACGAAGTCACCCGCCGAGTGGACAAGGAAGAGCGGGGCGTCATCCGTACCGGACGCGTGCGTCCTGGCCGCCAGGTCGTCCCACCGCTCCCAGCAGCGCAGCCCGCCGAGATCGGGAGCGCACCCGGCGAGCCGCTCGGCGGCCCTCCGCAGCGCCCGCCGCTCGGCCGGGGCACCGGCCACGCCCCCGTCCGCCCACGCCCGGTAGGGCGAGGCCACGGGGGAGAGCGCCACAACCCCCCGCACCCGCGAACGCCCCTTGCCGAAGGCAGCCGCCTGCACGGCCAGATGCCCGCCCGCCGACGAACCGAGCACCAGCGGCCGCTCCCCCCGCTCCCGGTCCCCGACCCACCGCAGCGCCGCGAGCACGTCGTCACGCTGCGCGGGCCACGCCGCGTCGGACGTCAGCCGGTAGTCGGTGTCGTACACGGTGAAGCCGCGCTCCGCGAACCACCGGGCCCTGCCGCTCCAGTCGGTGTCCCGCGCCCAGGAGCCCCCGTGCACGATGACCAGGGCCGGGCGGTGCGGGGAGGGTTCCCCGTACACCGTGATGTTCTGGCGCGCGTGGGGCCCGTACGAGAAGAGCGTCCCGGACGGCGGCCGTGGCGCCGCCTCGGCGGTGGCGTGGGGCGACAGCAGCGCCCCGCAGAGGGCGAGGGGCAGCAAGGTACGGCGCATGGGCCAGATGCTCCTCCGGCGGGCCCGCGGGAGCGCGCAGAAACGCGAAGGGCCACCGCACCGGGTGGTGTGGCGGCCCTTCGTTCGGTTCAGGCGTGCCCTGGACGGGCGTACGTCAGTTGACGGAGCCCATCAGCTGCTTGACCTTCTTGCGCGAGGTCCAGATGCCGAAGCCCGCGATGACCGCGATGACCGCCTCGACGGCCACCGCCCCCGAATTGTTCAGGTCGACGCCGAGCTGCGGCGAGGTCAGCAGGCCCGTCACGGAGTCGCCCGCGGTGACCGCGAGGAACCAGACACCCATCATCTGGGCGCTGTACTTCTCCGGGGCCATCTTCGTGGTGAGCGACAGGCCGACCGGGGAGAGGCACAGCTCGCCGACGGTCTGGATGAAGTAGATCGCGACCAGCCACATCGGGCTGACCCGGCCGCCGTTGTTGGCGGTGTCGATCAGCGGGATGAGGAAGACGGCGAAGGAGATGCCGATCAGCGTGAGGCTGGAGGCGAACTTGACCGCCGTGCTCGGCTCCTTGCCCCGCTTGTTCAGCCACAGCCACGCCGAGGCGACCACGGGGGCGAGCGCCATGATGAAGATCGGGTTCAGCGACTGGTACCAGGAGGTCGGGAAGTCGAAGCCGAGGAGGTTGTTCGTCGTCCCCGTCTTGCCGAAGATCGACAGGGTCGAGCCGTTCTGGTCGTAGATCATCCAGAAGACGGCGGCGACCACGAAGAACCAGATGTAGCCGGACAGCTTCGACTGCTCCAGCTGCGACAGCTCCTTGTCGCGCTTCATGCGGGCCAGGACGACGACCGGGATGAGCAGACCCGCGATGATCAGCGGCATCAGCGCCCAGTCGGCGAAGTTCCCGGTGACACCCATCAGCGTGTAGAGCGCGGCGGCGACGATCAGCCAGATCAGGCCGGTGCGCAGGGCGGAGGAACGCTGCTCCGGCGTGGCGGGCTTCGAGATCACGCTGCTCTGCGCGCTCAGGTGGCGCGAGCCGAGCATGAACTGGGCGAGACCGAGGGCCATGCCGGCCGCGGCGAGCGCGAAGCCGAGGTGCCAGTCGACGCTCTCGCCGACCGTGCCGATGGACAGCGGGGCGAGGAAGGCGCCGAGGTTGATGCCGATGTAGAAGAGCGTGAAGCCACCGTCGCGGCGCGGGTCCTTCGGGCCGTCGTAGAGGTGGCCGACCATCACGGAGATGTTCGCCTTCAGCAGGCCGGAGCCGAGCGCGACGAGCGCGAGGCCGGCGAAGAAGGACGCCGAGTTCGGCAGCGCGAGGGTGATGTGGCCGAGGATGACGACGGAGGCACCGATGATGACCGTCTTGCGCGGACCCCAGAAGCGGTCGGCCATCCAGCCGCCGGGCAGGGCGAGCAGGTAGACCATCGACATGTAGACGGAGTAGATCGCCGTCGCCGTCGTGGCACTCATGTTCATGCCGCCGGGGGCGATCAGGTACAGCGGGAGAAGTGCCTTCATGCCGTAGAAGCTGTAGCGCTCCCACATCTCGGTCATGAACAGTGTGGCCAGTCCGCGGGGGTGGCCGAAGAAGGTCTTCTCGGAGCCAGGGGTACTGGCGGAGTCCTTCGTCAGGCTGGACGCCATGGGTCGATCCTCGTGGGTTCGGGACGCGCGGCAGGAGCGTGTGCGCGCCCGGTGGGGGGCGGTCGGCACCGGTGCCGCCTCGTCCAACCCCACGCCCAGGGGAGATTCACACCCTGGTGGAGGGAGCGAGGGACGGCGACTCCGGGATCCACACCCTGGGCGCAACCTCGCGCGCAGGGCCCGACCACAGGTCATTCCTTTCAAGGCTGGCCGAAGCCGGCCCGCACATAAAAGAGACCTAAGGCGCGCACAGCGGGCCAAAGGTCCTTGAGTAGTGCATCAGGCGTTGGGTCACCATACGACACCACAGGGCGGCATATGGAAGGACTTGAGACATGGATCACAGGTTTGGCCGCAACCAACGGCATGCATTCCAAGGTGTTTCTCAAGATCGCATCACATAGCCGCAGGCTCCGGCCCCCACTGTGCGAGCACCGCACAGGCCCTGTCCACCGCGGACTACCATCACCCCATGACCCGTGTACTGCTCGCCGAGGACGATGCGTCCATCTCGGAGCCGCTGGCCCGCGCCCTGCGCAGGGAGGGTTACGAGGTCGAAGTGCGCGAGGACGGCCCGACCGCCCTCGACGCCGGACTACAGGGTGGCGTCGATCTCGTCGTGCTCGATCTCGGGCTGCCCGGCATGGACGGCCTGGAGGTCGCGCGCCGGCTGCGCGCGGACGGGCTCACGGTGCCGATCCTGATCCTCACCGCGCGGGCCGACGAGGTGGACACCGTCGTCGGCCTGGACGCGGGCGCCGACGACTACGTGACCAAGCCGTTCCGCCTCGCGGAGCTGCTGGCCCGGGTCCGGGCCCTGCTGCGGCGCGGTGCCACGGAGCACAAGGAGGCGCCGTCCACGCACGGCGTGCGGATCGACGTCGAGTCGCACCGGGCCTGGATGGGTGAGGAGGAACTCCAGCTCACGGCAAAGGAGTTCGACCTCCTGCGGGTCCTCGTGCGCGACGCGGGGCGCGTCGTCACGCGCGACCAGCTGATGCGGGAGGTCTGGGACACGACGTGGTGGTCGTCCACCAAGACCCTGGACATGCACATCTCCTGGCTCCGCAAGAAACTGGGCGACGACGCGGCGAACCCGCGGTACATCGCGACGGTACGGGGCGTGGGTTTCCGCTTCGAGAAGAGCTGACCCTTACGGTGCCGGGGGCGCCCCGTAAGGGGCGCGGGGAACGGCGCGCGCAAGCGGGGACGGCCCGCGCGCGCGGGCGATGCGGTCGTGGGCAGACGGGTCGGCGGGGTTCAGGGTCGTCGGCCGCCGCGGGCCGTCGTCGGCTGCTCGCGCAGTTCCCCGCGCCCCCAGGGGAAGCGGGACCACCCCGCGCCTCCCGCGACGCGCCCCGGGGCCACCCGCGTCCCTAGGGAAAGCGGCACCACCCACACCTCCCGTGACGCGCCCCACGGCCACCCTCGCCCCTGACGGCAGCGGCACCACCCCGCACCTCCCGTGACGCGCCCCGGGGCCCCCGCGCCCCGGGGAAGCCGGGGTCACCCCGCAGGCACACCGCACCCCCGGCCCGCCTCGATCCGCGACACTGAGTGCATGCGTCGCCGACTGATCAACTCCACCCTCGCCGTCGTCCTCGTCGTGATCGCCGTCTTCGGCGTCAGCCTCGTCATCGTCGAGACGAGGACGATCAGCAGCAGCGCCCAGGAACGCGTGGACTCCGAGGCCATGCGTCTCGCCAGCATCGTCGACAGCCGGCTGATCAGCCAGGAGCGGATCAGCGCCGGCATCCTGCGCGACCAGGTCGCCACCGCCCGATACGCCCGCATCGACCTGCCCGGCCGCCCGCCCATCGAGATCGGCAAGCGGCCCACCGGCGACGTGATCAGCGCCACCCGCCCCGGCGAGCAGGGCGAACAGGTCACCGTGCAGGAACCGAAGGACGCCGTCACCCGCGAGGTCGGCCGCACGCTGCTGATCATCGCCGCGGTCGCACTGCTCGCGATCATCGCCGCGGTGCTCCTCGCCGTCCGCCAGGCCAACCGCCTGGCCTCCCCGCTCACCGACCTCGCCGAGACCGCGGAGCGCCTCGGCTCCGGAGACTCCCGCCCCCGCCACAAGCGGTACGGCGTACCGGAACTGGACCGCGTCGCCGACGTCCTGGACGCCTCCGCCGACCGCATCGGCCGCATGCTCACCGCCGAGCGGCGCCTGGCCGCCGACGCCTCGCACCAGCTGCGCACCCCGCTGACGGCGCTGTCGATGCGCCTGGAGGAGATCACCGTCACCGATGAGCTGAGCACGGTGAAGGAGGAGGCGACGATCGCGCTGGCGCAGGTGGAGCGGCTCACCGACGTCGTGGAGCGGCTGCTCACCAACTCCCGCGACCCCCGCACCGGCTCCGCCGTCGCCTTCGACCTGGACGAGGTGATCAAGCAGCAGCTGGAGGAGTGGCGCCCCGCCTACCGCAGCGCGGGCCGCGCCATCGTCAGCTCGGGCAAGCGGCACCTGGAGGCGGTGGGCACGCCGGGCGCGGTCGCGCAGGTCCTGGCGGCCCTGATCGAGAACTCCCTGATGCACGGTGGCGGCACGGTCGCCCTGCGGACCCGCGTCACGGGCAACCAGGCGGTCATCGAGGTCACGGACGAGGGCCCCGGCGTGCCGCCCGACCTCGGGGCGCGCATTTTCGAGCGGACCATCAGCGGCCGCAACTCGACGGGGATCGGCCTCGCCGTGGCCCGGGACCTGGCCGAGGCGGACGGCGGCCGGCTCGAGATGCTCCAGACGAAGCCGCCGGTCTTCGGCCTCTTCCTGTCGCGTACGCCGCTGTCGAAGACGGAGGCGGCGGCGGAGACGGTCAGGTGAGGCGTCAGCCGGTGCGCCGCGCCACGGGCCGCTCGTCCGAAGCCACCCGCGGCGACTCCGACCCGCCGGGCCGCGTCTCGGACCGCCCCCGCAGCGACTCCGTCTCCAGGAACGATTCCGCATGTGCGACGGCCTCCCGCACGGGCAGCGCCTTGAACACCCACGTGCGGTACGACCAGAAGCGGAAGAGCGTGGCGATGCCCATGCCGAGGAACTTGAAGAAGTTGGCCTGGAGCCTGCCGTCCCAGCCGAACCAGTACGTCGCGGCGTAGAGCACGCCGTTCTCGATCACCAGGCCGACCCCGCTGAACAGCAGGAACAGTGTCAGTTCCTTGGTGCGGCCGCTCTTGTCGCGGTCCCGGTACGTGAAGTAACGGAACCCCACGTAGTTGAAGGCGATGGCGACGACGGTCGCGATCACGCTCGCGCGCACCACGTGCAGATCCGTGACGTGGCGCATGAGGTTGAAGACACCGAAGTTGACCAGCGTTCCGACCGCCCCCACGGCTCCGAACTTGGCCACTTCGCGCCAGACCCTGTCCAGTCGTCCCCGAAGTGCGCCCCGTTCCGTCATGGTGGTCGCCCCAGCCCCCGTCGGTTCGTACCGGGGCGGTGTGCCCCGGCGTGTACGTGCCGACGGATTGGTGATTCGGTCGTGTCGACCCAGCCATGCTAACCAGCGGGCCTTCCCGGCGCTCGCGGGCGTCCGGATACCGTGCCCCCGCTGTGACAGACGGGACCGGAGGGTCCTTGGCCCCGGCGGTTCCGAAGTGGCCGGGAACGGCCGATACCCTGGGGGTGTGACGTTCCCGGTAGTCGGCATGGTCGGCGGCGGTCAGCTCGCCCGCATGACCCACGAGGCGGGCATCCCCCTCGGCCTGAAATTCAAGCTCCTCAGCGACACCCCGCTGGATTCCGCGGCGCAGGTCGTCGGCGATGTCGTCATCGGCGACTATCGCGACCTGGACACGCTGCGTGACTTCGCGCGGGGCTGCGACGTGATCACCTTCGATCACGAACACGTACCCACCGAGCACCTCAGGGCCCTGGAGGCGGACGGCATCCCCGTCCGTCCGGGGCCCGACGCGTTGGTGCACGCCCAGGACAAGGGCGTGATGCGCGCGAAGCTCACGGAGATCGGCGTGCCGTGCCCGCGCCACCGGATCGTGAAGGACCCGGCCGACGTGGCCGCCTTCGCGGCCGAGGGCGCCACGGACGGCGGCGACGGCTTCCCCGTCATCCTGAAGACGGTGCGGGGCGGATACGACGGGAAGGGGGTGTGGTTCGTGCGTTCCGTCGAGGACGCCGCGGAGCCCTTCCGGGCCGGCGTCCCGGTGCTCGCCGAGGAGAAGGTCGACTTCGTACGCGAACTGGCGGCGAACGTCGTGCGCTCGCCGCACGGCCAGGCCGTCGCCTACCCCGTCGTCGAGTCCCAGCAGGTCGACGGCGTGTGCGACACCGTGATCGCCCCGGCGCCCGGCCTTTCGGAGGCACTCGCGGGCCGCGCCCAGGAGCTGGCCCTCGGTGTCGCCAAGGAGCTGGGCGTGGTCGGCCACCTCGCCGTCGAACTCTTCGAGACGCCCGACGGACGCATCCTGGTCAACGAACTGGCGATGCGCCCGCACAACTCCGGCCACTGGACGCAGGACGGCGCGATCACCTCGCAGTTCGCCAACCACGTGCGCGCCGTGCTCGACCTGCCGCTCGGCGACCCGCGCCCGCGCGCCAAGTGGACCGTCATGGCCAACGTGCTGGGCGGCGACTACCCCGACATGTACGCCGCGTACCTGCACTGCATGGCCCGCGACCCGCAGCTGAAGATCCACATGTACGGCAAGGACGTGAAGCCCGGCCGCAAGGTCGGCCACGTCAACACCTACGGCGACGACCTGGACGAGGTCCTCGACCGCGCCCGCCACGCAGCCGGCTACCTCCGAGGGACGATCACCGAATGACCTCTCCTGCCACCCCCGTCGTCGGCATCGTCATGGGCTCCGACTCGGACTGGCCCGTGATGGAGGCCGCCGCGAAGGCCCTCGACGAGTTCGAGATCCCCTACGAGGTCGACGTCGTCTCCGCGCACCGCATGCCGCACGAGATGATCGCGTACGGCGAGCAGGCCGCCGACCGCGGCCTGAAGGCGATCATCGCGGGCGCGGGCGGTGCCGCCCACCTGCCGGGCATGCTGGCGTCGGTGACGCCGCTGCCGGTGATCGGCGTGCCGGTCCCGCTGAAGTACCTGGACGGCATGGACAGCCTCCTGTCCATCGTGCAGATGCCCGCCGGTGTCCCGGTGGCGACGGTCTCGGTCGGCGGCGCGCGCAACGCCGGCCTGCTCGCCGCCCGGATGCTCGCGGCGCACGACGCCGAACTCCTGTCCCGTATGCGGGAGTTCCAGCAGGATCTGAACGACCAGGCGACGGAGAAGGGCAAGCGGCTGCGCACCAAGGTCGAGGGGGCGGGTTCCGGATTCGGCTTCGGTTCGGGAAAGTGAGCGCATGACATCCCTGGACGAAGCGCGCGCCCTCCTCGCCGACTTTCCGGTCGTCGACGGCCACAACGACCTGCCGTGGGCCCTCCGCGAGAAGGCGGGTTACGACCTCGACCGCCTCGACATCGCCACCGACCAGACCGGCCACCTGCACACCGACATCGCCCGGCTGCGCGCCGGCGGTGTCGGCGCGCAGTTCTGGTCGGTGTACGTCCGCACGGACCTGGCCGGTGACGCCGCGGTCAGCGCCACGCTCGAACAGATCGACTGCGTCGAGCAGTTGCTGGCCCGCCACCCCGCGGACCTGGCCCGCGCGCTGACGGCGGCGGACATGGAGCAGGCCCGCTCCGAGGGCCGCATCGCCTCCCTGATGGGCGCCGAGGGCGGCCACTCCATCAACAACTCCCTGGCCACCCTGCGGGCGCTGCACACGCTCGGCGTCCGCTACATGACGCTCACGCACAACGACAACATCGCGTGGGCGGACTCGGCGACGGACGAGCCGGGCGTCGGCGGCCTGTCGCCCTTCGGCCACGAGGTCGTACGCGAGATGAACCGCGTCGGCATGCTGGTGGACCTGTCCCATGTGGCGGCGACGACGATGCGGGCGGCCCTGGACACCTCCGTGGCCCCGGTGATCTTCTCGCACTCCTCGTCGCGGGCGGTCTGCGACCACCCCCGCAACATCCCCGACGACGTCCTGGAGCGGCTGCCCGCCAACGGCGGCGTGGCGATGGTGACGTTCGTGCCGAAGTTCGTCCTCCAGGCGGCGGTCGACTGGACGGAGGCCGCCGACGAGAACATGCGTGCCCACGGCTTCCACCACCTCGACACGACACCCGAGGCCATGAAGGTCCACGCGGCCTTCGAGGAGTCGACGCCGCGCCCGGTCGCGACCGCGGCCACGGTCGCCGACCACCTCGACCACATGCGCGAGGTCGCGGGCGTCGACCACATCGGCATCGGCGGCGACTACGACGGCACGGCCTTCACACCCGACGGCCTGGACGATGTCGCGGGCTACCCGAACCTCATCGCCGAGCTGCTGGACCGCGGCTGGTCGAAGGCCGACCTCGCCAAGCTGACCTGGCAGAACGCGGTACGGGTGCTGGGCGCCGCCGAGGACGTGGCGCGGAACGAGAGCGCACGCCGCGGCCCGTCCGTCGCCACGCTGGAACAACTGGACGGCTAGCCCCCGGGAGGGCCCCACATCCCGAGCGGCGCCGCGTCACTTCCGCCAGAACAGGTGGTGCGTCACGCCGCTCGGGCTGGGCACGACATCCAGGTGATACCGGTCGAGCAGCTCGTCCGGCGACTCCCACAGTGGTACGCCGGAACCGAGCCGCACCGGTGAGACCGCCACGTGCAGGGTGTCGACGAGGCCGGCGTCGAGGAACTCCCGGATGGTGGTCGCCCCGCCGCCGAGCCGGACGTCCCTGCCGCCCGCCGCCTCCTTCGCCCGCGTGAGGACCGCGGCCGGGTCGCCGCCGACGAAGTGGAACGTCGTGTCGGAGAGCGTGAACGACGGCCGCTCGTGGTGGGTCATGACGAACACCGGGGTGTGGAAAGGCGGTTCGTCCCCCCACCAGCCGCGCCACTCGTGGTCGGTCCAGGGCCCGCGCTGCGGCCCGAACTTGTTGCGGCCCATGATCTCGGCACCGATGTTCCGCGCGAAGTCACGCGTGAAGCAGTCGTCGAGGCCGCGGCTGCCGCCCGGCTCGGTGCGGTTGGGCCAGCTCGCCGTGGCCCCCGCCCAGGCGAACATCTCCCCGGGGTCGGCGTGCCCGAAGGGCCGCTCCAGGCTCTGCCCCTCACCGGCACCGAACCCGTCGCTCGACACCGTGAAGTTCTGCACCCGCACCAGCTGTTCGGACTGCTTCAGCCGTTCCTGTCCCATGTGTCCCTCCTACGTCATCGACAACAGGAAAGACCGCCGGGACCACGGGAACTCATCGCTGTGGACGGACGAGTTCCCGTGGCCCCCCGCGACTTACGGCAGGTTCCGCGCCATCACGATGCGCTGGACCTGGTTCGTGCCCTCGTAGATCTGCGTGATCTTCGCGTCGCGCATCATCCGCTCGACGGGGTAGTCACGGGTGTAGCCGTAGCCGCCGAGGAGCTGGACGGCGTCCGTGGTGACCTCCATCGCGACGTCCGAGGCGAAGCACTTGGCGGCGGCGCCCTGGAAGGTCAGGTCCTTCTCTCCACCCCCGGCGGTGACGCGCTCCGACTTGGCCGCCGCCGCGTACGTCAGCTGGCGCGCGGCCTCGATCTTCATCGCCATGTCGGCGAGCATGAACTGGATGCCCTGGAAGTCGGCGATCGGCTTGCCGAACTGCTTGCGCTCCTGGACGTAGCCCTTGGCGTAGTCGAGGGCGCCCTGCGCGATGCCGAGGGCCTGCGCCGCGATGGTGATGCGGGTGTGGTCCAGGGTCTTCATCGCGGTCGCGAAGCCCGTGCCCTCCTCGCCGATCAGGCGGTCGGCGGGGATGCGGACGTTGTCGAGGTAGACCTCGCGCGTGGGGGAGCCCTTGATGCCGAGCTTCTTCTCCGGGGCGCCGAAGGAGACGCCCTCGTCGCCCTTCTCGACGACGAAGGCGCTGATGCCCTTGGAGCGCTTGGTCGGGTCGGTGACGGCCATGACCGTGTAGTACTCGGAGACGCCCGCGTTGGTGATCCAGCGCTTCACGCCGTTGAGGACGTAGCTGTCGCCGTCGCGAACGGCCTTCGTCTTCATGCCGGCGGCGTCCGAACCGGCGTCCGGCTCGCTCAGGCAGTACGAGAACATGCCCTCGCCCTTGGCGAGCGGCGTCATGTACTTCTTCTTCAGCTCCTCGGAGCCGGAGAGGATGACGGGCAGCGAACCGAGCTTGTTCACGGCCGGGATGAGGGAGGAGCTGGCGCAGACGCGGGCCACTTCCTCGATCACGATCACGGTCGCCAGGGCGTCGGCGCCCGCGCCGCCGTAGCTCTCGGGGACGTGCACCGCGTGCAGGTCGCCGGCGACCAGCGCGTCGAGGGCCTCCTGCGGGAAGCGGGCCTCCTCGTCCACCGCGGCGGCGAACGGCGCGATCTTCGCCTCGGCCAGCGAGCGGATCGCGTCCCGGAGCATGCCGTGCTCCTCGGACGGGCGGTACAGGTCGAAATCAGCCGATCCGGCCAAGGTCTCTCACGCTCCAAGGACGCTAATTACCGTTAAGTAACCGCGATTTTAGTGGTGTGACCCGCGTGACGGATAGGTGAGCTTGGCGACAGCGGGAATCGTGCCCGGTGAGGGGCCCGCACACGCCCGACTATGCTCGGTCAACGCACGGCAGCAGCAAGCCCCCGCAGACCTTCTGGAGCACCGCATGGCCCTCAAGATCACCGTGATCGGCACCGGCTATCTCGGCGCCACGCACGCCGCGGCCATGGCCGAACTCGGTTTCGAGGTCCTCGGTCTCGACGTGGTGACCGAGAAGATCGCCATGCTCCAGCGGGGCGAGGTCCCCATGTACGAGCCCGGCCTCGAAGAGCTGCTCCGCAAGCACGTCGCCGGCATCGAGGGCGCCAGCGGGCGGCTGCGCTTCACGACGGACCCGGCGGAGGCCGCGGACTTCGGCGACGTCCACTTCATCTGCGTGAACACCCCGCAGAAGCACGGCGAGTACGCCTGCGACATGTCGTACGTCGACACCGCGCTGGAGTCCCTCGCCAAGCACCTCACCAAGGCGTCGCTGGTCGTCGGCAAGTCCACCGTGCCGGTCGGCAGCGCGGACCGGCTCGCCGCCCGCCTCGCCGAGCTGGCCCCCGCGGGCGACGAGGTCGAGCTGGCGTGGAACCCCGAGTTCCTGCGGGAGGGCTTCGCCGTGCAGGACACGCTGCACCCCGACCGCATCGTGGTCGGCGTACGCAGCGAGCGCGCCGAGAAGCTGCTGCGCGAGGTCTACGCGACACCGATCGCCGAGGGGTCGCCCTTCGTCGTCACCGACTTCCCGACGGCGGAGCTGGTCAAGACCTCGGCGAACTCCTTCCTCGCCACGAAGATCTCCTTCATCAACGCCATGGCCGAGGTCTGCGAGGCCGCCGGCGGCGACGTCGTGAAGCTCGCGGAGGCCCTCGGGCACGACGACCGGATCGGCAAGAAGTTCCTGCGGGCCGGCATCGGCTTCGGCGGCGGCTGCCTGCCCAAGGACATCCGCGCGTTCATGGCGCGGGCGGGCGAGCTGGGCGCCGACCAGGCGCTGACCTTCCTGCGCGAGATCGACTCCATCAACATGCGCCGCCGCGGCCAGATGGTCGAGATGACCCGCGAGGCGCTGGGCGGCGGCTCCTTCCTCGGCAAGCGGGTCGCGGTGCTCGGCGCCACGTTCAAGCCGGACTCCGACGACGTCCGCGACTCCCCGGCGCTCAACGTCGCCGGGCAGATCCACCTCCAGGGCGGCCAGGTCACCGTGTACGACCCCAAGGGCATGGTGAACGCCCGCCGCCTCTTCCCCACGCTCGGCTACGCGGACACGGCGACGGACGCGGTGCGCGGCGCCGACGTCGTCCTGCACCTCACGGAGTGGCGCGAGTTCCGCGAGCTGGACCCGGCCGCGCTCGCCTCCGTGGCGACGACCCCGGTCATCCTCGACGGCCGCAACGCCCTCGACCCGCAGACCTGGCGGGCGGCCGGCTGGACCTACCGCGCCATGGGCAGGCCCGCGGCCTGAGACGGGCACGGGGCCACCGCCGGGAGGATCACGGAGACGTGCCGGGTGCCGCCTTGCGGGCCCGGTACGCCCGCATCTTCGCCCGCGCCCCGCACACCCCCATGTCGCACCACCGGCTGCGTCCCGCCGGGCTGCGGTCGTAGTACGCCCAGTGGCAGGTGACCGCCTCGCACGCCTTGAGGCGCAGCCACGTCCCGGCGGTGAGCGCCTCCGCGATCGCCGAGGCCACCCGCGCGGTGAGCGCCGAGGCGTCAACGGGGACGAGTGACGCGGCGCCCGTCGCGCCGTCCACCGCCACCCGCAGCGGCCCCGGGGCCAGCAGCTCCGTCAGATCCCGTACCGGCGCGTGCGCCGGGTGTCCGGCATGCGCGAGGCACGCCGCCCGCAGGGACTCCCGCAGGTCGCGCGCCGCCTCCACGTCCCGCGGGGCGAGGCCGAAGGCGCCGCGCCCGGCCTCGGTGTCCAGGGCGTCCGCGCCGCTCGCCAGGTCCAGCGTGTTCACCAGCTCCTGGACCAGCGCGAGCCCTCCCGGCGCCGGCGCTCTGTCATTCATGGTTGCGACGTTACCTCTAGTGGGAGATCATCGAGTAACCGTTACCGGTTGAGTCCGCCTACCGGTAATTCACCCATCTCGGAGGAATCATGGCTCTCGCCAAGCTCGGCGTCGTCGTCCTCGACTGCCCCGACCCGCTCGCCCTCGCCGAGTTCTACGCCGCCGTCATCGGCGGCGCCCCGGCCCCCGCCGACGAGACCTGGGTCGACCTCAAGGGGTACGAGGGCACCCCCCTCGCCTTCCAGAAGGCCCCCGGCCACGTACCGCCGAAGTGGCCCGCGCCCGACGGGTCGCAGCAGTTCCACCTGGACCTCACGGTGGAAGACATGGACGCCGCCGAGAAGGAGGTCCTCGCACTCGGCGCCACCGTCCTCGACGCGGCCGACCGGGACCGCAACTGGCGGGTCTACGCCGACCCGGCCGGGCACCCGTTCTGCCTCTGTGCCTGCTGAGAGGCCCGGCAAGGTGCCGTTCCAGCGGGTGAGCGGCCTGCGCCCCGCCCGAGCGGCCCCGCGCCGACGCCGACGCCCAGCAGCCCGTGACGGAGGACGGGGCCGTCGCCGGCCCCGTCCTCGATCAGCCGTCCAGCCGCTCTATCCGCGCCGTCGACGCCGTCCTGCGCTCCCGCGTGGCGCGGGCCGTGAAGTCCGCGCCGCGCAAGGCCCGTTGGAAGTTGCCCCAGGTGAGCAGCGCCACGTCGGACTCGGGCCAGCCGCGTTCCAGGAGTTCCGCGATCAGCCGCGGATAGCCCGCCGGGTCGGGGAGTCCCTCCGGGTGCGCCTCAGGGGTGTCGTACATCCCCGAGATCCCGACGCACTCCGGCCCCGCGACCCGCCGCACGTGATCGAGGTGGTCCGCCGCCTCGCGCAGCGAGGGACCCGTACGGCCGTCGGCCAGCGGCACCATGCACAGCCCCTTGAGCGCGCCCACCTCCGCGAGCAGCGCGTCCGAGAGGTTGTCCGGGTGGTCGTGCAGGGCACGGGCCCCGGAGCGAGTGAAGATCACCGGCGCCTTGGAGATGGCGAGCACCCGCCGCACGGTCGCCTCGGAGGCGCCGGACAGGTCCGCGAGGACGCCGAGCCGGTTCATCTCGCGCACGACCTCCTCGCCGAACGCGGTCAGCCCGTCGGCGCCCGCCCACGACGTGCCGCAGAGGGTCACCGCGCACAGCCCCAGGTCGCGCAGCCCGCGCAGGGCGCCCAGCGAGTCGCCGAGCGCGGTGCCGCGGGCGGGGCCGATCAGCGTGGCGATGCGGCCGCAGTTGCGGGCGTCGGTGGCCTCCGACGCGTCGCGGGCGAGCCGCAGCCACTCGGGGTGCGTACCGACGACATGTTTCACCAGGTCGATCTGTTCGAGGGTGGTCCGCACGACCTGGTCGGCGCCGAGCCGCTCGGGCACGTGCACGGACCACAGCTGCGCCCCGACCCGGCCCGAGCGCAGCCGCGGCAGGTCGCTCTCCAGGCCGCTGTCGCCCGTCTCGAAGTCGTACCAGGGCAGGTCGCGCAAGGTCCCCGGCAGCCCGCTGTAGCCGTCGGCGACGGGATGGGCGGCGAGCACGGCCTGGGCCCGGTCCAGCGGATCGGCGGCCTCCGCCGCCTCCGGGTCGTGGCCGGGCCCGGGTTCGGGAAGCGGCTCGGCGAGGGGGTCGGGCGGGGCGGGGGACCGGTCGAGCTCCCCCGCCTCGGCGGTGGCGTTGATCTCGTCCTGCAGGTCTGCCATGGCAGGGCTCCGGACGTCGGCGGTGGCAGTTCCGGACCACCGTGGCATGCCGGGGCCGGGGTTTCCCGCCGGACGTGCCGTTCGGGGGACGGGACCGCGCCCGGTCCCCCGCGACACCGGGGTTCAGCCGGAGACCGTGACCTTCTCGTCGTTGTTCAGCTGGTTGACGAGCTGCTTGACCTTCGCCTTGTCCCACAGCAGGTTCCCGCCCGCCGTGCCCGCGATCGGCATGTTCATCGACTTGCCGTCGCCGCCGGTGACGCCCTTCATCGCCCAGAACATGGACGCCACGTCCGTCAGGCCCATGTCCTCGTCGACGATCAGTGTGTCCAGGCCCGCGCCCATCGTGGGGTAGAGCTTGAAGGGGTTCATGACGGTCCCCGGCGTCGCCGCCTGATTGGCGAGGGCCGCGAGGAACTTCTGCTGGTTCTTGGTGCGGTCCAGGTCGCTGCCGGGCAGCGCGTAGCGGGTGCGGACGAAGGCGAGCGCCTGCTCACCGTCGAGCGTCTGCTTGCCCGCCTCGAAGTCGGCGCCGGACTTCTTGTCCTTGAAGCCCTTGGGGATGTCCATCTCCACGCCGCCGACCGCGTCCACGATCTTGGCGAAGCCGCCGAAGCCGATCTCGGCGTAGTGGTCGATGCGCAGGCCGGTGTTGTACTCGACGGTCCGCACGAGCAGCTCGGGGCCGTCCTCCGCGTACGCGGCGTTCAGCTTCACCTGGCGGCCCTGGTTCGGGTAGAGCTTGCCGGACTCCGCGCCCTTGAAGGAGGGGATCGTGACGTTCGAGTCGCGGGGCAGCGAGATCATCGTGTTCCCGCCGTCGTCCGCGACGTGCAGGATCATCATCGAGTCGGTGCGCTTGCCCTCGGCCGAGCCCGTGTGGAGCCGCTTCTTGTCCTCGTCGGACATGCCCTCGCGGCTGTCGGAGCCCACGATCAGGTAGTTCGTGCCCGCGCCGCCCTCGGGCCGCTCGATGACCTTGGAGAGGTCGACCTCGCGCTTGAGCTTGCCGTCCGCCCAGAAGTACGTCGCCACGGACGTCACGACCAGGACGGACACTAGGG
>NZ_JAFEXF010000142.1 GCF_016905445.1 Streptomyces sp. G44 | reverse complement strand
CGGCCGGCGAGGTGGAGATCACCCAGGCAGGCCGGCCCGTGGACCCGGCGGACGCGCGCGGCCCGATCCGCGTCCGCCGCGTCCGCCGCGCCCGCTGACCTGCGGCCGGGGCCCGTTCAGGCGGTGGTGCGGAAGGGGCCGGTGACCTCGTAGGTGATACCGCCGGAGGAGCTGCCCGACGTACCGCGCTGGCTGGAGAAGTACAGCCGCTTGCCGTCGGGGGAGAAGGCCGGGCCGGTGATCTCGGAGCCGGACTGGCCGTTGACGCGCAGGAAGGGGGCCACGGTCGCGGCCGGGGTGATGACGCAGATCTCCATGTTGCCGCCGTCCTCGGCGACGAACAGGTCTCCCGATGAGCTGCCGGTGACGTTGTCGACGCCAGTCAGGGGCGCGCTGCCATTGGTGACGAGGCTGTCGTCGTAGGCGAGTTCGTACGTGTTGTCGCGCAGGTTGAGCCGCCAGACCCGGTTGTCGCCCTTGGTGGTGAACCAGACGGTGTCGGAGGCGTAGTGGCAGCCCTCGCCGCCGTTGAAGATCTTGGCGCCGGAGACCTGGTCGCGGGTGTAGGTGGGAGAGCCGTCGGGGTCGGGCACGTTCGTCCAGGTGAAGGAGCCGGAGGTGCCGGTACCGGCGACGAGCACCTGGAGGGCCCCGGCGGACAGGTCGCCCCAGGTGGCCGGGATGAACCGGTAGAAGCAGCCGTCCGACTCGTCCTCGGTCATGTAGATCACCTTGCGCACCGGGTCGGCGGCGGCCGCCTCGTGCTTGAACTGGCCCATCGCGCCCCGGCGGACGGCGGCCTTCGTGCCCCACGGGTCGGTCTCGTAGACGTAGCCGCGGCTGACCTCCTCGCACGACAGCCAGGTGTTCCACGGGGTGGCCCCGCCCGCGCAGTTGTTGCGTGTGCTGGACAGGACCCGGTAGGCGCCCGTGACGGACCCGGAGGAGTTGAACTTGACGGCGCTCGCCCCGCCGCCGGTGGCGAGCTCGGAGTTCGACACGTATATCCAGCCCGTACCGTCGGCGAAACACGCGCCGCCGTCGGGGGCGCCGTGCCAGGTGTACGAGGTGCCGGACACCGTCCGGCCCGAGCGGGCTATGACGCGGCTGGTGAAGCCGGACGGGAGCATGATGCCGTTGGCGTCGGCGGTCAGCAGGCCGCCGTAGGGGCCGGGGCCGTTCTGGGCCGGGGCCGCGTAGGCGGCGCCGTGCATGAGGGTGCCTCCGAAGACGGCGGCAGAGGTGCCGAACACCGCACCACGCAGGAAATTGCGACGGTCCACAGATACTCCTACACCGAGAAGCGAACGATGAGTTGACGGGCGTCGCCGACTGGTCACAGGGACCGTAGGGGCCCCGACCGGCCAGGGGCAGGGACGAGTGAGCCAACTTTTTCCGGCGGGCGGGTGCGCGCGTGCGGTGCGGAGGTCGCCGGTCCGGCACGGAATGAACGGTGGGGGAACTTCCGTGTCCCGGGTGACGCGCGGTGTTCACCGGTGGGGCACGGTCTTCATGGGTGAGGCGCGGTGTTCAAGGGTGGGCGCGGCGCATCCGTTGGGCGTTGCCGGGGAAGGGGGCTACGGCTTCGACGTGGGCTTTCCTTCGCGGGGCGGCCACTCGAACAGCACGACATGCCAGCGATCCCGCTCGTGGATCAGCTCCACGGTCTCCCGCAGGGGCCGCCCTCGCGCGGACGCGGCCGTCAGCTCCGCTTTCCCCAGATGGTCGCCCATGCGCTCATACCGCATGGGCATTCCCGTGATGGTGAGCTCCCGGCCGCCTTTGTCGCGGATGAGCCGCTTCGCCTGGGCCCGTGACCATGGCTCGTCCGGGGCCGCGCCCACGGCCAGGAGCGCCTCACCGTCACGGGTGTTGAGCGCTTGCACGTATGCCCTGACGGCGTCCGGGGCCCCTGCTGGAGGTGTGCCGGGCTCGGCCTCGTCGCCCGTAGTGGTGCCACAGCCCGCCGTGAGGAGCAGCGCGACCGCCGCTACGGCGACGAGACACTTCTCGACGCCGGGGCGGGGCGTCAGGGTGCCACCGAGTTCTGCACCGTCGCGTTCGTCGTGCCCAGCGTCCTGGCGAACTCGTGGTCCATGGCCCCGCGCTCCACCGCGTCACGTCCTCCCGGGCCACCTCTGCGTCGCAGTACGGCGCAACAGGCTCCGGCTGCGGCAGCAAGCACGATCAGCATGGCAACGACGAACATCGTGACGCCTCCCCCGAGTCGCGGAACCCTGCGGTTCCTCGTTGCCCCATCCTCGCCCATCGCCTGCCCGACAGGGAAGCCGCATTCCGGCACCCCCGGGCCCGTTTGCTACCGTGCCGCGCGACATCAACCAGCCACCCCATGTGCGGGGTTGGGCGGGACGCCTTCTGGATGGATGGGTCATGGGTGCGGAAGACGGCGCGCGGGACGGTGGGCTGGACGGCGCGCTGGACGGCACGGAGCGTCCAGAGCTGGGGCGTCATCGCCATACGTATCGCCCGGAGCGCAGGAAGCCCGCCGCGTACGCGCTGCTTCTGCTGGGCCTGACTCCCTTCGCGGCCCTCGTCTCCCTCCTGACGATTCTCCTCGGCGTGTCCCTCGGGTGGGAGGCGACCCGCGCGGCCGGGATGCTCGGCGGGTTGGCGCTGCTGGGCCCGTTCACGGTCCGGGTGCTGTGGTTGCGGCGGCACAGGAGAGTGGAACTCCGCCTGTACGAGAAGGGGGCCGTCGCGGTCGCCGCCGACGGCACGGAAGCGGTCTACCTCTGGCGAACCACCACCGTCTTCACCAGCGGCTCGCATCACTACAAGCTGGTCAACCCCGAGGGGACGGTGGTCACACTCGGTGCGGCGCACCATGGCCCGGTACTCGGCGGCGAGCGGATCCGGGGCCTGGGCACCCGTACGGCGATCAGGGGCGCCCAGTTCCCCGGGGAGGAGGAATGGGGGCCGGCGATCCGGCAGGGTGTCCGGGAGGCGCAGCTGACGCCGGCCACCGAGGCAGTCCTGAGCGGCGGTGAAGTCCCCTTCGGTGACTTGGTGGTGAGCCGGGACCGGCTGACCCTACGGCGCAGGCGCGGCCGGGACGACTACACCGCCTGGGAGGACGTCGACTCCCTCTCCCTCACGTCCGAGGGGTACCTCTACGTCACCTCGCGCGGCAGTGACTTCCCGACACATTTCGTCAGGCCCCGCTACCAGGTGCCCAACCTGGAGATCTTCCTCGACATGGCCCGCCATCTGTGCGCACTCGGGCAGCGGGCCGCACGGACTCCGGCCACTCCGGCTCCGGCTGCGGCCCCGAGCCCGACCGGACCCGAGCCGACCGTCCGCGATGACAATGCCGACGACAACACCGACGCCAACGCCGACGACGGTGACGGTGACGATGGCGGTGACGCGGAACCACTGATCCCGGTATCGGAACTCCTGAGCCTGTACGTCACCTTCGGAGTGGCCGCGTACGCGGCCTGGCGTCTCGGCACCCGGGACGAGATCGACGGACTGGGCTCCGCGCTCCTCGCCGCCGTCAGGGCCGCCCTCGGCGGACTCATCGGGGCGGTTCTCGGTCTCGGCCTCGCGGCAGCCGTCCTGGCTCTGCCGAAAGCGGTGGGCGAGCTGGTCCTCGAAGCCGTGATCCGCTGGTTCCGGCATCGCCGGTACGTCGCCGCGGCCGTCCTCGCGCTGGGCGCGGTCGTCCCGCCGATGGCACTGCTCCTCTTCTTGTTCTCCGCGTTCCCCTCCCGCCTGGTCCCTTTCGTGGTGCTGGTCTTCTTCGGCGGCTGGGCGGTGCTGCTCGCGGTGCGGCGATGCGGCACCTCCGAGCGCCTGATGGTGCGTCACCTTCCCGACCTGCCCGCCGTGTTCCTGGTGTTTCTCGCCGCCGAGCAGCTCGTCTCCGGCGACGTGCTGACCCTCACGCCGACCGCCGGGCTGTTCTTCCCACCCGCCTTCTGGCTCGCGCTGCGCGGCTGGCGGGCGTTGTCGGACTCGGTGCGGCCGACGGTGCGGGCGGCCGCCGACATCGTCCTGTCCGCGCAGCTCGGGCTTCTGCTCACTGTGTTCGTGGTGTGGCTGGCCAACGTCCTGTCGTTCACGCCGCCCCAGCTCACCGCCATACGCTCCGTGGTGGAAAGGGTCCAAGGACTCACCGAGGTGCACTGGCTGTACTGGCTGGCGGCCTACACGCTGCTGGCGGTCGGCAGTTACGCCGTGCTGCGCTGGCCGGAGCGCGTCGCGCGGATCAGAGGGCGGTTGCGTCCGGCACGCTTCAGCGGAACCCGGCTGCCCGCGGGCGCCACCGCCAACTTCGTACGGCGGTCGCTCTCCGGGATCAACGTGGGCCTCATGGTCGCCCTGCTGTTCCTCGTCGTGTCGGCCCCGGTGTCCGAGGGCGCGTGGAAGCGGCCGGTGGCCGAGAGATACGCGCTGGAGGTGCAGCGCCGGCAGTACGCCGAGGGCGCCGCGGCCGCGTACAAGGAGATCCACCAGCAGGTCACGGCGCACCCCCGGGCCGCCGCCCGACTGCGGGCCGTGGTCGTCGCCGTGGACCGGGCCGCCCCTTCGGCGCCCGGCGAGCCCGTGAACCCGACGGCGCTGGACACCGCCCGGCAGGTCGGCCGCTTCCAGGCGGCCACGCTCGCCGTCGACGACCCGGCGCCCCGACCGGCCGCGACTCCGGAGGCCGATGACCTCGACGGCCGGCTCGACGAGCTCGACGAAAGCCGGCAGCGCACCGCGGAGCGGCAGGAACAGACCGACCGGTTCGCCGAGCTCGCCTCCCTGGCGATCACCCGCACCTTCGACGCCGTCGACCTCGGCGACAACCAGGTCGTCCAGCTCGTCAAGGAGTACCTCGGCGGGCTGGTGGAGGACGGCCCGGTGAAGAAGGCCTTCCACCGGTGGGGCGAAGGGATCGGCACACCCCCGCCCGACGGCGGCCGGCTTCTGCGCATCGACGTGCGCCGTCTGACCTCGGCGGCCTACGAGCGCACCCAGGCGGCGGTCCGGCGCGCCGACGCGGACCTGCTCGCCTTCTACGGCCGGTTCGGCGTCGGCATCCCCACCGATGACACGTCGCTGGCACCCGTGATCGACCTGGCGAACCAGCACCGGTACCTGCGGCAGGGCACCGGCTCCTGCGCGGGCTGCGTCACCTCCCCCGGCAGCGGTCCGGGTACGGGTGGTGGGGGAGGCGGGGGCGGCGGCCGGCGCTGAGCCGAGACGAGCGACTGCCTCCATTCCGCCCGATCCGGGCATTTCATCCCACGAAATACCCCGGATCCTTTTATTGTCATACTAATTTCGCGCGTGGTTACCCGCCGCCGCGGTGGGAATTATTCGACGGGTGGACACGCCCCCGCACACGATTCCACCGAGACAGACCTCATTCGTTTTCCAGCGCCATTTCTCCGCCGCTGACCACGGCGTGCGCAGCGCTGTGCCGACCGGCCCCTTCCTGGTCGACAGCGAATAGCCCCATCACTTCCATGCCGCTACAAGGAAGGTTCATGTCGGAATTGCAGCGCGCTGCCACGCGAGAGAAAATCGCGGTCATCGGAATGGGCTGCCGGTTGCCCGGCGGAGCATCTGACTACCGGACCTTCTGGGAGAACCTCTTACAGGGGAAGGACTGCATCGTTCCGACGCCGTCCGACCGGTACGACGTCAGGACGCTCGCCAGCCGGGACCAGGCGAAACCCGGCAGACTGGTCGGCGGGCGCGGCGGATACATCGACGGCTTCGACGAGTTCGACCCGGCCTTCTTCGGCATCAGCCCGCGTGAGGCCGCCCATATGGACCCGCAGCAGCGCAAGCTCCTGGAGGTGGCCTGGGAGGCACTGGAGGACGGCGGGCAGAAACCCGCCCAGCTCGCGGGCCAGGATGTCGGCGTCTTCGTGGGTGCCTTCACTCTCGACTACAAAATCCTCCAGTTCTCCGATCTCGGTTTCGAGACGATCACCGCCCACACCGCGACCGGCACGATGATGACGATGGTGTCGAACCGGATCTCGTACTGCTTCGACTTCCGCGGCCCCAGCCTCTCCCTCGACACCGCGTGCAGTTCGTCCCTGGTGGCCGTGCACCTGGCGTGCCAGAGCCTGAGCCGCGGCGAGAGCGGGCTGGCGCTGGCCGGCGGGGCGCTGCTGCACAGCGCCCCGCAGTACACCATCGCCGAGACCAAGGGCGGCTTCCTCTCCCCCGACGGCCGGTCCCGCACCTTCGACGCCTCGGCCAACGGCTACGTCCGCGCGGAAGGCGTCGGCGTGATCGCCCTCAAACGCCTGGACGACGCGCTGCGCGACGGCGACCCCGTGCACGCCGTGATCATCGGCAGCGGCGTCAACCAGGACGGGCGTACCGACGGCATCACCGTCCCCAACGCCGATGCCCAGGTGGCGCTCATCGAGCGGGTCTGCGCCGAGGCGGGCATCACACCCGGCGGCCTGCAATACGTCGAGGCCCACGGCACGTCCACGCCGGTCGGCGATCCCGTCGAAGCGGGTGCGCTGGGCCGGGCGTTGTCGATCGGGCGCGCACCCGGCGCCCGGTGCCATGTGGGCTCGGTCAAGGCCAGCATCGGGCACTGCGAGTCGGCCGCGGGCATCGCCGGGCTCATCAAGACGGTGCTGTGTCTCAAGCACCGCACCATCCCGCCCCACATCAACCTCAACGAGATCAACCCGGCGATCGACCTGGCGTCGCTGCCCTACGACATCCCGACCCGTGCCGTTCCCTGGCCCGACCACGAGGGCCCGGCGCGTGCGGGGGTCAACTCCTTCGGTTTCGGCGGCACCAACGCGCACGTCCTGCTCGAAGCCGCCCCGGCGGGCGGGACGGCCGGTGTGCCGGGGCAGCGCCGCGCCCGTTCCGGCCCTGCCGTGCTGCCCCTGACCGCACGCGACCCCGCGACTCTCACCGAGGTCGCCGAGAACATCCGGCGGGAACTCTCCGGCGCGCACGGCCCGGTGCCCGCCCTGCCCGACCTCGCCTACACCCTGGCCCGCCGCCGTCAGCACCTCGACGCGCGGTTGTCGGTGGTCTACGACTCGCCCGCCGCGCTGCGGGAGGCCCTCGACGCACACCTGCGCGGCGAGGCCCACCCCCGCGTACTGCTGGACCAGCGGCGGCCCGCGAAGGACCGGCGGCTGGTCTGGGTCTTCACCGGCATGGGCCCGCAGTGGTGGGGCATGGGACGGCAACTCCTGGAAACCGAACCGGTCTTCCGGGAGGCGGTCGAGGCGTGCGACCGCGCGTTCGGCGAATTCGCCGACTGGTCGCTGATGGAGGAACTGGCCGCCGACGAGGCCGGCTCCCGGATGAGCGAGACGTGGCTGGCCCAGCCCGCCAACTTCGCGGTACAGGTGGGCCTCGCGGCTCTGTGGCGCCGTCACGGCGTGTCGCCGGACGCCGTCGTCGGGCACAGCACCGGTGAGATCGCCGCCTTCTACGAGGCCGGCGTCTACACCCTGCGGGACGCCGCGGCGATCGCGGTCCACCGCAGCCGGCTCCAGCAGAAACTGGTGGGCACCGGCACCATGCTGGCGGTGGGCCTGCCGGAGGCGGAGGTCCTGCGCCGGGTACGGCCCCACGGCGACCGCGTGTCGGTGGCCGCCGTCAACAGCCCGACGGCGCTCACCCTGGCCGGGGACGAGGAGGCCCTCGCCGAGATCCACGACCGCCTCGGGGACGAGGGGATCTTCGCCAAGTTCCTCGGCGTCCGGGTTCCGTACCACTGCGCGCGCATGGACGCCGTCAAGGACGACCTGCTCTCCTCGCTCTCCGGTCTCCGGCCGCGCCCGGCACGCGTCCCCCTCTGCCTGACCGCGGGCGGAAAGTGGGCGGGCCGGTACGCCGAGGGCCCGGAGCTGGACGCCGTGTACTGGTGGCGCAACGTCCGCGACAGTGTGCGGTTCAGCGACGCCGTCGACCGGCTGGCCGACGACGGCCACGGTGTCTTCCTGGAGATCGGGCCGCACCCGGTCCTCGGCCACGCGATCGGCGAATGCCTCGCCGCCCGGGGCCGCGAGGCGCGGACGGTGCCGTCGCTGCGCCGCCGGGAGGACGAGCGGGAGCGCTTCGCCCTCTCCCTCGCCGCCCTGCACAACCTCGGCCTCGACATCGACTGGGCCGCCGTCCACCCGACCGGCAGGACGGTCCCCCTGCCCCGCTACCCGTGGAAGCGCGACCGGTACTGGACCGAGCCCGAGCCGGTCGAGCGGGTCCGCCTCGGCCGACTGGACCATCCGCTGCTGGGCCGCCGTCTCCCCACGGCCGAACCGACCTGGGAGGCGCGGCTGGACGTCGAGGCCCTGCCGTACCTGAGGGACCACCTCATCCAGGGCAGCGCGGTGTTCCCGGCGGCCGGCTATGTGGAGATGGCGACGCAGGCCGTCCGGGCCACGACCGGCGGCGGCGCCGCCCTCGTCGACATCGAGCTGCGCAAGGCGCTGTTCCTGCCGGGCGGGCCCGAGGACCCCGCGGGCCCGGCGGCACCGGTACAGCTCTCCTTCCGCGGCGAGGACGCGGAGTTCACCATCGCCACCGCCTCCCGCGGCGACACCGGGGAGCGGACCGTGCACGCCCGTGGTGCCGTACGCTCCGCGCCGCGCGGGCACCATCGGCGCCTCCCCCTGCTGGACGCCGACTCGGTGCGTCGCGGCAGCACACGCCACCTGACCGGTGCCGCCTGCTACAAGGCGCTGGCCGCCCTCGGCTACCACTACGGACCGGCGTTCCAGGGCATCGAAGAGGTGTGGATCGGCCCCGGCGAGGCGCTCGCCCGCATCCGGCCGCCCGCGCCGATCGGCGACGACGCCGCCCGCCACCATGTGCACCCGGTTCTGCTCGACTCCTGCTTCCAGACGCTCCTGACCCCCCAGGTCCTCGCGGGCGAGCGCGCCGAGGCCGCGCCCGGCACCGGGGTCCGGCTGCCGCTCTCGATCGGCGAGGTCGA
The DNA here is from genome assembly GCF_016905445.1 of Streptomyces sp. G44. Classification (GTDB taxonomy): domain Bacteria; phylum Actinomycetota; class Actinomycetes; order Streptomycetales; family Streptomycetaceae; genus Streptomyces. The sequence goes on along the minus strand of NZ_JAFEXF010000142.1, from coordinate 10,915 downwards.
CCTCGACGCCGTCGGCGACCAGGCGCTGTGGGCGCACGCCGTCCTCACCCGCGACACGGACGGCGAACTCGTCGGCGACATCGCGGTGCACGCCGACGACGGCCGTCCGCTCGGCCGCGTCACCGGTTTCCGCGCCGCCGACATCGAGAGGGCCGCCACCACCGTGGGCCTGGGCACCATCGACTCCTGGCTGGCCGACATCACCTGGACCGAGGCCCCCCACACCGACGACACGGAACACCACGCGACTTCCGTACGGGACTGGCTCGTCCTCGCCGACGGGCAGGGCGTCGCCGACGAACTGGCGGCCCGGGTCACCGCCCGGGGCGGCCGCTGCCACCTGGTGCGGCCGGGACCCGCCTACCGCATGAGCCCCGACGCGCGGGAGTCGGTGATCAGGCCCGGTTCCACCGCCGACCTGGAGCGGCTCCTCACCGAGCTGCGCGCTGACGGTTCGGCGCCGTACGACCACGTCGTACACCTGTGGAGTCTGGACCTGCCGCCGATGGACGCGGCCGGCACGGCGGCCGACGTCCGTGACCACGCCGACCTCGCCGGTCACTCGCTGGTGGCGCTCGCCCGCGCGCTCCCCGTCCACCAGCCGGGGAGCAGGCTGCACATCGTCACCCGCGGCGGTCAGGCCGTCGTCCCCGGCGATCCGGCCGAGCCGCTGTCCGCGCCGGCCTGGGGCATCGGCCGCGTCCTGGGCCAGCAGGAACTCCACGACCACCGCGGCACGCTCATCGACCTCGACCCCGGCACCGCTGAGGGCACGGCCGCCCGCGCCGCGGACGCCGAGGCCCTGCTCCGGGAGGTAACCGCGGCCGACGGCGAGCACGAGGTCGCGCTGCGCGGCGGCCGCCGCCTCACGAGCCGTCTCACCCCCGTCACCGGCCTGCCCCGCCCGCTGCCGCTGCGGCTCCGCGCCGACGGCGCATACCTGGTGACGGGTGCTTTCGGCGCGCTCGGCAGGATTCTGTGCCGTCGGCTCGTCGCCCGTGGCGCCCGCCGGCTGATCCTCGTCGGCCGTACCGCACTGCCCGACCGGGACGAGTGGCACACCGTCGCCCCGGACTCCGCCACCGGCGACCGTATCCGCTTCCTCAAGGAACTGGAGGCACTCGGCGCACAGCCGCTCCTCGCCCCGCTCGACATCGGCGACGAGAGCGCCCTCACCGCCTGGCTCGCCGACTACCGGCGGCGCCAGTCACCGCCGATCCGCGGGGTCTTCCACCTCGCGGGCCAGGTCCGCGACACCCTGCTGCCGGAGATGGACCGCGCGGCTTTCGACGCCGTGTACACCCCGAAGGTCCTCGGCGCGTACCTCCTCCACCGGCATCTCGCCGACGAGCCGCTCGACCACTTCGTGCTCTTCTCGTCCATCGCCTCCCTGCTGACCACCGCGGGCCAGACCAACTACGCGGCGGGCAACGCCTTCCTCGACGCGCTCGCCCACCACCGCCGCGCCCGCGGTCTGCCCGCCCTCAGCATCGACTGGGGTCCCTGGGCCACAGGGATGATCGAGGAGCTGGGTCTGGTCGAGCACTACCGCACCCGCCGGGGCATGAGTTCGCTCTCCCCCGAGGCGGGCATGGCCGTCCTCGAACGCGTCATCGGCCAGGACCGGTCGCAGCTGCTCGTCGCCACCGTCGTGGACTGGCCGGTCTTCCTCGCCTGGTACCCGCAACCGCCGCCCCTCGTCGCCGGCCTGGCCGCGGCGGCCGACGGGACCGACGCACCGGCGGCCGGGCACGACAGCGCCCTGGAGGCCTTCCGGGCCGCCTTCCGCGCCACGGACCCGGCCGCCCGCGAGGCCCTTCTCACCGACCGCTTCACCCAGGTCGTCGCCCATGTGCTGCGGATGCGGCCCGAACAGGTCGACCCCGGCGCCGGACTCGGCGCGCTCGGCCTCGACTCCCTGCTGGCGATGGAACTGCGCTCGCGGGTCCAGGCCGACCTCGGCGTCACGCTCCCGGTCGTCGCCCTGCTCGGCAACACCCCGGTCGGCGACCTGGTCGGCCTCGTCCACGAGGAACTCACGAAGGCGGTCGCGGCGGGCACGGACGAGACCGGGGCCGCCGCCGCGGTCGAGCTGTTCCACGACGAACGGCTGCACCCCCTGACCCAGAACCAGAAGGCCCTGTGGTTCCTCAAGCAGCTCAATCCCGACGGGTTCGCCTACAACATCGGCGGCGCGGTCGAGATCCGCACCGCACTCGATCCCGAGCTGGTCTTCGCGGCGTTCCGCGTCCTGATCGCGCGCCACCCCGGCCTGCGGGCCAACTTCACCCACGAACAAGGCCGGCCGGTGCAGAAGACCGCTCCCGCCGAGGAAGCCGCGGCCCGGGCGGACGTCGCGCTCTTCGACGTCCAGGAGTGGCCGTGGGACGACATCCACGCACTGATCGTCAGCGAGTACCGCAAGCCCTACGACCTCGCCCACGACCCGCTGATCCGGCTGCGCCTGTTCCGGCGCGGTCCGGACCGCTGGGTGCTGATGAAGGCCGTCCACCACATCATCTCCGACGCGATCTCCACCTTCACCTTCATCGAGGAGCTGCTCGCCGTCCACGAGGCGCTGTGCCTGGGCCGTACCCCGGAGCTGCCCGAGATCCCCGCCCGCTACGTCGACTTCCTCAACTGGCAGAACCAGTTCCTCGCCGGCCGTGACGCCCGGCGGATGCTCGACTACTGGAAGGCGCACCTGCCGGCCGACATCCCGGCCCTCGGCCTCCCGACGGACCGCCCCCGCCCGCCGGTCCAGACCCACAACGGCGCGTCGGAGTTCTTCGTCCTCGACGCCGACCTCAGCGCCCGCGTCCACGCGCTGGCCCGGGAACACGACGTCACCGTGTTCATGGTGCTCATCAGCGCCTATTACCTGCTGCTCCACCACTACTCCGGACAGGACGACATCATCGTCGGCAGTCCGGTGACGGGCCGCACCCAGGAGCAGTTCGCCAAGGTCTACGGCTACTTCGTCAACCCGCTGCCGCTCCACCTCGACCTGGCCGGACAGCCGACCGTCGCCGAGCTGCTCGGCCGGGTCCGCGACGTGGTGCTCGGGGGCCTGGACCACCAGGAGTACCCGTTCGTCCTGCTGGTCGAGGAACTCGGTCTGCAACACGACCCGAGCCGGTCCGCGGTCTTCCAGGCGATGTTCATCCTGCTCACCCACAAGGTGGCCACCGAGAAGTACGGCTACCGCCTGGAGTACATCGAACTACCCGAGGAGGAGGGGCAGTTCGACCTCACCCTGTCCGTGTACGAGGACGAGTCCGACCACCGCTTCCACTGTGTCTTCAAGTACAACACCGACCTGTTCCTCGCCGAGACCATGCGGCGGATGGGCTCCCACTACGTCAACCTCCTCGACGCGCTGACCCGCGCGGCTCCCGCCGCCCCCGCCCGCCGGCTGGAGCTGCTCGGGGCGGCGGAGCGCGAACGGCTCGTCGAGGTCTGGAGCGGGGCGGGGCGGCGGGCCGACGTACCCGACGTGCCCGTGCACCGGCTCGTCGGCCGGATCGCCGCCGAGCGGCCCGGGTCCGTCGCCGTCTGCGCTCCCGCCGAGCACGGCCCCGCCGCACGCATGACCTACGGGGAGCTGGACGCCCGCAGCCGCGCCCGCGCCCGGTGGCTGCGCGGGCTGGGCGTGGGCGACGGCGCGGTGGTGGCCGTCTGCCTGGAGAAGTCGCCCGAGCTGATCGTCACCCTCCTCGCGGTGCTGCGGGCCGGCGCCGCCTATCTGCCGCTGGACCCCCGTGACCCGGACGACCGGCTGGCGTCCCTGATCGCGCACACGGGCGCCGCCTGGGCCGTGACCGACACCGCCGGGGGCGAACGGTTCGCGGACCTCGCGTGCCGCGTACTGGCCGTGGACGACCCGACCGTGGACTCCTTCCCCGCCGTGCGTGCCGGGGACACGTCCGGGCCGGACCACTCCGAACCCGACGTCGACCTGGACGCCCCGGCCTACGTCATCCACACCTCCGGCTCCACCGGCCGCCCCAAGGCGGTGGTGGTCAGCCACCGCAACCTCGCCTCGGCGTACGCGTCCTGGCGCACCGAGTACCGCCTCGACCGCGACGTCACCGTCCACCTCCAGACGGCGAACCCCTCCTTCGACGTCTTCACCGGGGACCTGGTGCGCGCCCTGTGCTCCGGCGGCACCCTGGTGCTCGTCGGACGCGAGCTGCTGTTCAACACCGCGCGGCTGTACGGCGTCATGCGCCAGGAAGGCGTCGACTGCGGCGAGTTCGTGCCCTCGGTCGTCCGGGGGCTGCTGGCCCACTGCGAGCACACCGGCAGCCGGCTGGACTTCATGCGCCTGATGATCGTGGGCTCCGACACCTGGAAGATCGAGGAGTACGACCGGCTGCGCGCCCTGTGCGATCCGAAGACCCGGGTGGTCAACTCCTATGGCCTCACCGAGGCCACCATCGACAGCACGTACTTCGAGGGGCCCACCGACGGCCTGGAGCCGAGCCTGACGGTGCCCATCGGGCGGCCGTTCCCCGGCACCGAGCTGTACATCGTCGACGAGCACGGCGAACCGGTGCCGCCCGGCGTCACCGGCGAGCTGTGGATCGGCGGCACGGGTCTCGCCACCGGTTACCTCCACGACGCCGAGCAGACCGCGCACCGCTTCGTCACCCGCACCGTCGGCCGCGGGCCCGGTGCCCGGCCCGTCCGCCTCTACCGGACCGGCGACCTCGCGCGCTGGGACAGCGCCGGCTGCGCGCACCTGCTCGGCCGCGCCGACGCGCAGGTCAAGGTGCGGGGTCACCGCGTGGAGCTGGGTGAGGTCGAGTCCCGGCTCGCCCAGTGGCCCGCGCTGTCCCAGGCGGTCGTCACCGTGCGTCCGGACGAACGCGGCGAGAGCATCCTGTGCGCGTACGGCGTGGCGGCGCCCGGCGCGGAGCTGGACTGGCGGCAGCTGCGCCGTCACCTGGCCGGGCATCTGCCGACGCAGCTGATCCCGGCCTCCTTCACCGAACTGCCCGAGCTGTCCCTCACCTCCAACGGCAAGGTCGACCTCGCCGCGCTGCCCGCGCCCCGGCCCGCCCCCGACGACACCCCGTACGACCCGCCCGTGACGCTCTACGAGACCCGGATGGCCGACCACTGGAGAGGCGTCCTCGGCGTCGAACGGGTCGGGCTCCAGCACGACTTCTTCGCGTCCGGCGGCAGCTCCGTGAAGCTGATCGAACTGATCCACCACCTCCAGAACGAGTTCAACATGACCATCCCGGTCAGTCACCTCTTCCGGGTGACCACGTTGCACGGCATGGCGAGGACGGTGGAGCACATCGTCACCGGACGGCTCCCGGGAGCGCAGCCCTGGCTGCGGTTCAACGCCGCCGCCGGGCCCGTGGTCTTCTGCTTCCCGCCCGCCGGCGGCCACGGTCTGGTGTACCGGCTCCTCGCCGCTCACCTGCCGGAGTACGAACTCGTGGCCTTCAACTACCTCACCGGTGACGACAAGACGGCCCGGTACGCGGACCTGGTCGACTCCCTCCAGCCCGAGGGCCCGTGCGAGCTGCTCGGTTACTCGCTCGGCGGCAACCTCGCCTTCGAGGTCGCCAAGGAGCTGGAGCACCGCGGGCGCGAGGTGCGCGACGTCGTCGTCCTCGACTCGTACCGTGTCACCGCCCCCCACTCCATCGGTGCCGAGCACCTCGAAGAGTTCGAGCGCGAGCTGCGCGAGCACCTGCGCAAGCACACCGGGTCCGAGGAGGTGGCCGAGGAGACCCTCGCGCAGGCCAGGGAGTACGTCGGCTTCTGCGCCCGCACGCCCAACCTCGGCACGGTGGACGCCCGCCTCACCGTGATCTCCGACGAGCACAAGGCCGCGCTCTACGCCGCCGGTGAGCCCGGCTCCTGGCACGGCGGCTCCACCGGTCCCACCGCGGTGCTGCCCGGCTCCGGCGCGCACGCCGACATGCTCGACCCGGGGCACCTGGAGCGCAACGCCGGTCTGGTCCGCGCCGTGCTGACCCGCGCCCCGGCCGGGGACCGCGTCGGAGCGGCCGGAGCGCCCGGCGCGGCGACGGGAGGCGAGCGGCATGGGGCGTGAGAAGGCGTCCGGCCGACCGGACCGGCGGCACACGATGATCATCATCGGCGGAGGGCTCGGCGGGCTGTCCACGGGCTGCTACGCGCAGATGAACGGGTACCGGAGCCGGGTCTTCGAGATGCACGAGCTGCCGGGCGGCTGCTGCACCGCCTGGGACAAGGGCGACTTCACCTTCGACTGGTGCGTCAGCTGGCTGCTCGGCTCGGGGCCCGGCGACGAGATGCACCAGATCTGGCTCGAACTCGGCGCGTTGCAGGGCAAGGAGATGCGCAACTTCGACGTCTTCAACGTCGTCCGCGGCCCCGACGGCCGGGCGGTGTACTTCTACTCCGACCCGGACCGCCTGGAAGGGCACCTGCTCGGCCTCTCGCCCGCCGACGCCAGGCCGATCAGGGAGTTCTGCGCGGGCCTGCGGAAGTTCAAGGCGTGCATGGCCGCCTACCCGTTCCTCAAACCGGCGGGACTGATGGGCCGCTTCGAACGCGTGCGCATGCTGGCGGCGTTCGTCCCGTACTTCAACGTCATCCGCAAGTCGATCACGACACTGATGACGGACTACTCCGCGAGGTTCTCCGACCCGCTGCTGCGCGAGGCCTTCAACCACATCCTCTACGAGTACCACCCCGCGTTCCCGGTCCTCCCCTTCTACTTCCAGCTGGCGTCGCACGCCAACGGGACGGCGGGTGTGCCCGAAGGGGGTTCGCTCGGGCTCGCGCGGTCGGTCGAGGAACGCTACCGGCGGCTCGGCGGCGAGATCACCTACAACGCCAAGGTCGAGGAGGTGCTGGTCGAGGACGACCGGGCCGTGGGCGTCCGGCTGAGCGACGGCCGGGAGTTCCGGGCCGACATCGTGGTCTCCGCCTGCGACGGCCGCACCACGATGCTGGAGCTGCTCAAGGGCCGGTACCTCAACCCGACATACGAGCGGCTCTACACGAGGACCATCGACGAGCCCGGGATGCTCTACCCCGGATACGTCAGCGTCTTCCTCGGCCTGGACCGCCCCTTCCCCCGGGGCGAGCCGTGCACGACGTATCTGCTGGACGAGGAGGAGGCGGCCTCGTTCGTCGGCATGGGGCATCCCAGCATGAACGTGCAGTTCCGCAGCGCCCACTACCCGGAACTCTCGCCGCGCGACTCCAGCGTCGTCTTCGTCACCTACTTCTCCGACACCGGAGTCTGGCGGGAGCTGACCGAAGGGCCGGAACAGCACAGCCGCGTGTACAAGGGGGAGGAAGTGCACACCCTGGCGGTGCGCCGCGGCCCCGCGTACTACGCCGCCAAGCGGCAGGTGCAGCGCGCCGTCACGGAGTTCCTCGACCGCCGGTTCCCCGGTCTCGCGGAGTCGGTCGTGGCGCGCGACACCGGCACCCCGCTCACGCAGATCCGCTACACCGGCAACCACAACGGAACCATCGCCGGCTGGCTGCCGTTCGTGGACGGCGCGGAAACGCTGGAGAAGGAAGTGAACAAGAACGGCCCGGTCGCGCCGGGGCTGAAGGACTTCTACCTCTCCGGGACCTGGTCCACGATCGGCGGCCTCATCCGGGCCGCGGCGGCGGGCCGTCACGTCACACAGTTCATCTGCCGCGACGACGGCGTGGAGTTCACCGCCGACATCGACCGGACCCAGCCGCCGCCCACCCAGGTCGTCATTCCGGTCGGCCGGCCCCCGGTCTGTGACGGCACCGCCCTGAAGACCAAGGAGTGCGAATGAGGATCGAGAAGTGGGTCGTGCGCGAGCACGTTCCGGGTGTTCCGGACGTCGACCGGATCTACGAGAAGGTCGTCGAGGAGGTGGACGTCTCGCTCGCCGACGACGAGATGCTCTTCGAGACCCTTTACGTGTCGCTCGACCCCTACCTGCAAGGACTGGCCCTCGAAACGCCCCTCGGCGAGCACATGGTGGCGCACAGCATCCTGCGCGTCGTCTCGGCCGGCCCGCGGGCCGCCTTCTCGGCAGGCGACCTGGTGCAGGGCTACGGCGGCTGGCGCAGCCATGTGATCGGCACGGGTGCGGGCTGGCGGTGGGAGCACGGTGCTTTCCCCGTCCCCTTTCCCGCCTTTCGGCGGCTGGACGCACGGCGCCACGACGAGACGCTGCCGCTGTCGACGGCGCTCGGCGTCATGGGTCCGCCGGGGCTGACCGCCTGGGGGACGCTGACCAAGTTCTTCACCGTCGAGCCGGGCGACACGTTCGTGGTCAGCGGCGCGTCCGGATCCGTCGGGTCACTCGCCGGCCAGCTCGCCAAACGAGCCGGCGCACGCGTGATCGGCACCACCAGCTCCCCGGAGAAGGCCCGGCTTCTGACGGCCCTCGGCTTCGACGAGGTCGTCCACTACCGCCAGGGCGACGACGCCGGCAAAGCACGTGAGGCGCTGCGCGCGGCGGCACCGCGAGGCGTCGACAAGTACTTCGACAATCTGGGCGGAGCGATCACCGACGCGGTGTTCTCCATGCTGAACGTCGGCAGCCAGGTCGCCGTCTGCTGGCAGTGGGCGACCCAGATCGCGGGCGACCACGTGGGCCCGCGCCTCCTCCCGTACATCATGTTCCCCCGCACGACTGTCCGGGGGATCTTCGCGGAGGAGTGGTACGACGACGAGACCCTCGACGCGCTCCACGACGACCTCGGCGGCATGGTCCGCCGCGGCGAGATCGTCCACCACGAGACCGTCCGGCACGGCTTCGACGCCATTCCCGCGGCGTACCGCAGCCTGTACACGGACCCTGCCGCCAACCGCGGCAAGCTCCTGGTGCGCCTGTGACCACCCGCTCCACCCCGTACAGGAAAGGCCGACGATGACGACGACGGCACAGCGCGAACCGCTCGCCTACCCCTTCGAGCAGCCCGACGGCCTCGGGCTCCACCCCGTCTACGCCGAACTGCGGCAGCGTCCTCCGGCCCGGGTGCGCATGGCGTACGGCGAGGACGCCTGGCTGGTCACCCGGTACGCCGACGCCAAGGCGCTGCTGAGCGATCCCCGGTTCAGCATGGCCGCGGCGGTGGGCCGGGACCGGCCCCGCGTCAGGCCGGTCGTGGTGAGCGGCGGGGGTCTGCTGTCCACCGACGGGCCGGACCACCACCGGCTGCGCGCCACGGTGGCCAAGGCGTTCACCGCGCGCCGCGTCGAACGGCTGCGCGAGCGCGTGCGTGAGATCGCCGGGGACCTGTCGCGCGACATGCTGATGTCGGGCCCCGCGGCGGACCTGGGCGACCGGTTCGCCTTCCCGCTGGCGATCACCGTCATCGGCGAACTGCTCGGCATCAGCCAGGACAACCACGTCCGCGTCCGGGACTGGCTGGACGTCATGATGTCCCACACGGTGACGGCCGAGGAGTTCCACAAATGGAACTCCACCTTCGCCGCGTACACGGCCGACCTGGTGGAGCTGCGTCGCCGGGAACCCGGGGACGATCTCTTCAGCGCCCTGGTGCGGGCTCATGACGAGGAGGGCCGCATCAGCATGGGGGAACTGATGGCCCTCGCCCCGGTGCTCATCAGCGCGGGGTTCGTGACGACCTTCAACCAGATCGCCAACTCCTGCTACGTCCTGCTGGTCCGCCCCGACCGCTTCGCCTCCCTGCGGGGCCGCCCGGAGGCGCTCCCCCGCGCCGTGGAGGAACTGCTGCGGTTCGTGCCCCTGCCCAACGGATTCGCCTTCCCCCGTTACGCCACCGAGGACATCGAGCTGGGCGGGGCCCGCATCCGCGCCGGTGACCCCGTCCTGGTCGACACGGCGGCGGCCAACCGGGACCCGGGGATGTTCCACGACCCCGACGAGCTCGTCCTCGACCGGGCGGTCAACCCACACCTCAGCTTCGGACACGGCCCGCACTACTGCATCGGCGCCCACCTGGCGCGCGTGGAACTCCAGGTGGCCCTGGAGGTCCTCCTGGAGGACATGCCCGGCCTCCGGCTTGCCGTCCCGGAAGAGGAACTGCGCTGGAAGACGGGGACGATGGTGAACGGCCTGCACGAACTGCCGGTCACCTGGTGAATCCACCGGGCCGTCGGCTCATCGGCCCACTGGTTCGGAAACGATCGAGGGGCCGTTTCAGATTGCTCTGAAACGGCCCCTCGATCTGCGACTCTTTCGAGTCGGGACGACAGGATTTGAACCTGCGACCCCTTGACCCCCAGTCAAGTGCGCTACCAAGCTGCGCCACGTCCCGGTGTGTCCGGTGCGGTGTTCCCGCGTGATCACAGGTAGAACTCTACCCCACCTCGGAGAGTGCTCCGTTCCCCGGTGACCACCGTCAGGCACGCGCGACAATCCACGTATGAGCACTGCACCTGGACCGTACGACAGTGGCCGTGAGCGTGACCGTGACGAGGAGGGACGGGCCCGCAACCAGCGGCCTCGTGACGGGCTCGGGCGGCCGTTGCCCCATGGCGCGGAAGGCGTGGCCCGGCAGCCCGAGGGGGTGGTGCGCGCGCCCGAGGAGTCCGTCGCCGAGGCACAGGCCCTGCTCGACGCGGGGCGGCCCTTCCACGCGCACGAGGTCTTCGAGGACGCGTGGAAGTCGGGCCCGCCGGCGGAGCGGGACCTGTGGAAGGGGCTGGCCCAGCTGGCCGTCGGGTTGACCCACGCGGCCCGCGGCAACATCACGGGCGGGGCGCGGCTGCTGCTCCGGGGGGCGGGGGCCGTCACCGGCTGGCGGGCGGGGCCGGGCGGCCGGGGGGCGGGCCTGGCCGCCGGCGGGCCGGACCTCGTCGAGAACGGCCTCGTCCACTCCGGCTCTCCGCGCGACCGCGGCCGCCACGAGACGGGCGGTCCTGACATGCTCGGGCAGCGCGCTGAAACGGAGTTCAACGGTGGCCATGCATCCCCCT
>NZ_JAFEXF010000141.1 GCF_016905445.1 Streptomyces sp. G44 | reverse complement strand
GCGCTCCGGCCGGGGCCGCCACCGGCGAGACGGTGCGCACCGACGCGGGCCCGGTGCGCGGCGCCCGGTCGGGCGCGCACCGGATCTTCCAGGGCATCCCCTACGCGGCCGCGCCCAAGGGGCGCCACCGGTGGGCGCCGCCCCGCCCGGTGCGGCCGTGGAAGGGCGTCAGGGACGCCACGAAGCCCGGGCCGCTGTGCCCGCAGGTGCCTTCCGCCTACGCGCGGATCTCCAGTACGGAGGAGGACTGCCTGGTCCTGAACGTCACGACGCCACCGGTCACCACCCGGCGGCAGGCCGGCGCGCCCGTGCTCGTATGGATCCACGGAGACGGCTCCGTGGGCGGGGGCTCCTTCTTCGACGGGCGACGCCTGGCCGAGCGGGGCCTGATGGTCGTCACCGTCAATTACCGGCTCGGCGTCTTCGGCGGTCTCGCCCTGCCGGGTCTTCGCGGGTCGGGCACCTTCGGCCTCCAGGATCAGCGGGCCGCCCTCACCTGGGTGCGGAACAACGCGCGTGCCTTCGGCGGTGATCCCGGCAACGTCACCGTGGCCGGTGTGTCGTTCGGCGCGTCCGCCGTGGCCGGGCACCTCACGTCGCCCGCCTCCGAGGGCCTGTTCCACCGTGCCGTCATGGCGAGCGGTGAGGCGGTGATGGACATGCCGGCCGGTGCGATGGGTCCGGGCGTGCCCGGATATCCCTGGTACGTCTGGCGGACGGGGCGCGAGATGCGGGACATCACCACGGAGATGACCTCGTCCCTCGGCTGCCGGGACCGCCGCCCCGGGCGCACGCTCGCCTGTCTGCGTGCCCTGCCCGTGAAGAAGATTCTCGACGTGCCGCACATCATGAACGCCTTCCAGGCGTTCGGATACGGCAACGCCACCCTGCCCGAGCTGCCGCCGACGGCGCTGCGCGCCGGCCGTTTCCACCGCGTGCCCGTCCTGTCGGGTGCGACGCGCGACGAACACCGCACGTTTGTCGGGATGATGTACGACGCGGTGGGCAGGAAGTTCACCGAAACCGACTACGGGCGGGCGCTGCGCACCGCGTTCGGCAAGGCGTCGGCGAAGCGGGTCCGGGCCGAGTACCCGACGGCCGCGTTCCCGTCCCCCGCGCTGGCGTGGGCCACCGTCATCACCGACCGCATGTGGGCGCGCGGCACCCACGACCAGCACGAGGCACTGGCACGGCATGCCCCTGTGTACGCGTACGAGTTCGCCGACCGCGACGCGCCGATGTTCCTGCCGCTGCCCGGCGACTTCGACTTCGGCGCCTTCCACTCGGGCGACATCCCGTACTTGTTCGAGGACGAGACGGCGGAGCCGCGGTTCACCCCTGCCCAGCGCCGCCTGTCGGCCACGATGAGCGGGTACTGGGCCGCCTTCGCCCGCACCGGCGCCCCGCGCGGCGCCGGGCTCCCGGCCTGGCCCCCCTACCGGCCGGGCCACGGCAGCCGACCGTACACCCAGTCACTGGCGCCGCAGCGGATCGGCCCCGTCGACTACCACCGCGCACACAATCTCGGCTTCTGGAACCGCGAGCGCTGACAGCGGTTCATCGGGAGGGGCCCGCGGCGTTCCCCGCCCATACCTGAGGGGTCCGGTCCGTCCACGGGCTTGCCTGTTCGAGTTGCCCGGCGAGGCGGAAGAGGCTGCTTTCCCGTCCGTAGCCGGCGGCGAACTGCATGCCGACCGGGAGCCCCGTCGCGGCGTCGGCCACCACCGGCACGGACATGGCGGGCGTGCCCGCCACATTGAACGCCACGGTGAACGGCGAGAAGTCGAAGAGGCGGCGGAGCCAGCCGAGGCCGTCCAGCGCCTCCACGCCCTCGGCGTGCGTGCCGAGCGGTACGGGGAGTTTCGGCAGGGTGGGGGTGAGCAGCATGTCGTACGCGGCGAAGTACCGGCCCAGGCTTCGCGCCATCCGGTTCCGCACGGCGAGAGCGGTGACGAACTGGGCGCCGCTCACCCGCTGCCCGTAGCGGTAGCTCGCCAGGGTGGCCGGTTCGAGGGTCGAGGAGTCGACGGGGCGGCCGAGGGCGGCAGCCAACTCGTCGACCGAAGCCGTGAGATTCGCCGTCCACTGCTGGGCGGCGGCCGGCACGAACTCCTCCCAGGCGACCCCCAGTTCCACCTGTGCCTCCGCCACCTCATGGCCGAGGGATTCGAGCAGCCGCACGGTGCGGGAGAGCGCGTCGGTCACCGGCGCGGCGGTGCGGTGTCCGCCCCACGCCTGGGCGAGGACGCCGATCCGCAGTGAGCCCGGGGGGCGGGTGACTTCCTCCGCGTACGGCCGGGACGGCTCCTGGGCGAAGTAGGGGTCGCCCGGTTCGGGGCCACGGATCTGGTCGAGCAGGGCCGCGCTGTCGCGTACCGTGCGGCTGACGGCGCCCTGCACGGCCAGGCCGTTGAAGACCTCGTCGGCGTAGGGTCCGACGGAAACCCGGCCACGGGTCGGTTTCAGCCCGAAGAGGCCGTTGCAGGCCGCGGGGATACGGATCGAGCCCGCGGCGTCGGTGGCGTGTGCGACCGGGACCACGCCGGCGGCGACGGCCGCGCCCGCGCCCCCACTGGATCCGCCCGCGCTGCGCTCCAGGTCCCAGGGGTTGCGGGTCGCGCCGTACAGCAGCGGTTCCGTCGTGTTGCTGTAGCCCATCTCCGGTGTCGTTGTGCGCCCGAACGTCACGAGGCCCGCGCGCCGGAAGCGCCGCATCAGGGAGGAGTCGGCGCGGGCGACGTGGCCGGCGGCGAGGCGGCTGCCCAGTTCCGTGCGGCGCCCGGCCATGGTGACTCCGATGTCCTTGATCAGGAACGGGACGCCGGCCAGCGGCGCGCCGCCGGGTGCGGGCGTGTCGTCGGCCTGCCATGTCTCCGCGATGGCGTTGATCAACGGGTTCACCACCCGCGCCGCCTCGCGTGCGACCCCTTCCAGTTCGGCGGGGGTCACGTCGCCCCTGGCCACCAGGTCGGCGAGCCCGACCGCGTCGAAGGTCACGTATTCGGCAATTCTCACTGTCACTCCCGGCTCATCTCGATACCGATGCGGACCCTACGATACCGAACGGTATCGCACAGGCCGAGCTGGTACCGTAGCAAGGACATGAGGCGTGGGGCAGGGGTATGGGCCCGGCCCCACCGGAACGGGCGTCACGGAGCAGCCATGGCATCGACCGTCAGCAGGCCGAGCAGGGTGGCGAAGCTGCCGCCTCGTGAGCGCATCCTCGACGCGGCGGAAGAGCTCTTCCAGAGCGAGGGGATCCGGCGCGTCGGCGTCCAGGCGATCGCCGAGAAGGCCGCGACCACCAAGATGGCGATCTACCGGCACTTCGAGACCAAGGACGCGCTGGTCGCGGAGTGGCTGCGGATCGTGGCCGCCGATTACCAGGCGGCCTTCGACCGGGTGGAGGCCGAGCATCCCGGTCGGCCCAGGGAGCAGATCCTCGGCCTCGCCCGCTTCATCGCCGAGGGACTGCCGGCGATCTCACATCGGGGCTGCCCGTTCATCAACTCCCTCGCCGAACTGCCCGACCGCTCCCATCCCGCACGGCAGGTGATCGAGGAGCACAAGGCGCGCCAGACCCGCAGGCTGCTGGGCATGTGCGCCGAGGCCGGCCTGCGCGATCCCGAGCAGGCCACGGCCGAGATCACCTTCGTACTCGAAGGCGCGCAGGTCAGCACGCAGAACGGGAGCGTCGATCAGGTGCCGGACCGGCTGATGCGGATCGTCGAGGCGATCGTGGACCGGCATGGCTCCGCTTCCGGGGCATCAGCGGTGGGCTGACCGCCGACGACAGAGCCGGCCCGGTCATCGTCGACCAGTTGCCCACCCCGCGCAGGGTGGGATCCTCCGTGCGAGACGTACATGCCGTGTTCTCCGGCGCCGCTGGACTCCTCGGCATCGAGGAGCGACACGAACTCGACGCCGTCCCACGGGGTCGGCGTCACCCCGCCCGAAGCGCAGACGCTCCCAGAGCGAGGGTTGGCGGAGGTCCCGTGACGCCGCGAAGCGTGTAGCGTCCGTACACCGCACCGCCATGGCCCCGCCGCAGGCTCACTTCTCGCCCCGGTCCGCCCTGGAGGCACGCCGCCCCCGCGTCATCGCCAGGACGCTGCCCGCGACGGCGATCACCGCGATGGCCAGGGCGATGCTGATGCCGCCCTCGGTATCCCAGTACACGTCCTCCAGACTGATCAGCAGCGCGGCCTCGTCGACGATGAGAGCGAGGCCCACACCGAAGGCGAGCCCCATCCAGGCGCGTGCCCGCGCCGAGCGTTCCGCGAGGCCGGCGGCGCCCACCGCCGCGAGCAGCAGGATCCCCCACACGTAGTGGTGAATGTGCAGCCCACCGGCCTGTACGTCCCCCACCCCGGCCACGTCGATGTGGATCAGCCAGGTGAGCAGGCGCATTCCGCCGAACGTGAGGGCGAATCCCCACCAGGCCAGTACGAAGCCGCGGCGCTTCGGGGAGATGCCGGGCAGCAGGCGCAGCCAGGGCGAGGGGCGTTCCGTGCGCGGGGGCCGTGCGGAGCCGGGGCCGGGGTCGGATGTCCTTGTCGGCTTCATGCGGGGTCTCCCACCGTGAATTCTTCGATGAGCGCCGCCATGGCGTCCGGCGCGCTGTAGTGGGCGGCGTGGGCCGCGCCCGGGATCTCGGCCGTTCGTCCGTCGCCGACCATCCGCGCCACGTGCCGGATCCAGGCGGCGGAGGCAATCGTGTCACCCGCTCCGCGTACGACGAGTGTCGGCACGTGGACCTGGGCCAGGTTCCGCTCGAATGACTCGGCCGCGTCGCGCAGGGCGCCGCGGAAGGACGCGGCGCAGCGCGGCAGCCCGGTCAGCAGATAGTCCGTCGCGGCCAGCGGCAGCAGGGAGAACGGCTCCCGGGGCACGTCCGCGAGGAGCCGTCCGAACTGGCGTCCGGCGGATGTCCGCGGTTCGAGCGCCGGGCCGACCAGGACGATCCGGCTCACGAGGCTCGGGTGGCGAGCGGCGAGGGCCGCGGTCACCTGGGAGCCGACCGAGTTGGCCACCAGGCAGCTCGGCCCCAGGGACAGTTCCCGGTGCCAGTGCGCCAGCGAGTCGGCGAGCCGCTCCACGCCGAGTGCGCGGCGTGCGGCGGCCCGGGATCGCGCGTTGCCCGGCAGGTCGGGTACGAGGACGGTCGTGCCGCTCGCGGCCAGCCGCCGCGCCAGAGGCACGAAGTACCGCCCCGAGAGCCCGAGCCCATGCACGAGCACCATGTTGGGGGCGCCGTCACGCGGTGCCGCCCCGAATCCGCGGCTGAATATCCCGGCGTCTTTCCTGTGATCCACTCCCCCACCCTCTCAGGGACTCCGGGACCGGGCCCCCGGCGGCCCCCCGGACGCCTCAGCCCCGCGTGTCTCCGAGGAGGGTGAGGCACTCGGGCAGGTAGCGCGGGAACGGGATGCGGGCGCCGGCGCTGTGGTGCTCCCCGGCACGGCGGCCACGCCCAGGCGCGCGTGCGTCCACGGCAGCCGCGGTCCGCTCCGGGTCGGCCGCGGTCTCCCGGACGACCAGTTCGAGGGGGCGTCCGGCGATCCCGTCGGCGGAACGAGCGCGCCGCTCCGGGCAGCGGGCCCACCGGGCAACCGGCGGCCCGGCCCGCCCCCGCTCTCCTTGCGGCCCCCGCCCTCAGCTAGCCGACGGCCGCATCCGCCGCCGCGACCGCCTTGAGGTCCTGGGCCACGGCCTCGCCGAGCATCCGGGCGTCCCCGGGGCCCAGGTGGCTGACGACGGTGAGCGTGTAGGCGTCGGCGGTGTGGACGAGGCAGAGGTTCGCCGTACCCGGCGGGGCGAGTTGGGACATCGGCACGACGCGCGCGAGGGGGCGGCCGAGGAAGTGGCTGGGGCTGCCCCGCCACTTGAAGGCGGTGCACAGACTCGCGGTCGCCTCGGGACGGGCCAGGTTCCTTGCCATCACCCCCGCCAGCCACGGCATGGTACGGGCCACGGCCTGGAGGGCCGGAAGGATCGTGCGGTGGGCGTCACCGCGATGGGGGAACGCCGCGACCAGGTCCTGGCACGCCTCCAGGCGGGCGACCGGGGACTCGGTGTCGACGGGCAGCGGGATGCGCAGCGCGGTCACTCCGTTGCCGAGCCGCTGGGCGTCGGCGCGGGTACGCAGGTCGACCGGCACCGTGGCGAAGAAGGGGGCCGCTCCTGCGGGCCAGGACCGCAACGGGCCGTAGCAGGCGCGCAGGGCGCCGGCGTACGAGCTCAGCAGCAGTTCGTTGAGTGTCGCCCCGCGGCCGGCGGCCGGCCGGCGGCGCGCGGCACGCATCATCTCCGGGTCCAGTTCGACGACGGCCACCGACGGCCGTGCTTCGCCGTGCGGCACCGCCGGGAGGCGCCGGCCCCGGGCCCCGATGCGGCGCACTTCCCTGCCGATGCCGCCGGGGCGGACGCGGGGACCCTGTCGCGTGATGGCGGGCGGGTGCGCCCCGGCCTGCCCGGCAGGCTGTGGCGGTACGGCGTCGTCCATCAGCATCCGGAAGAGGGTCTCCAGGGACCGGCCGTCGAGCAGGGCGTGATGGGCGAGCAGCACGATGGCGTCGGGGGCGACCAGCAGCCGCCATGGAGGCCGTCCGGGCGGCAGCGAGTGACCGACCCCGTCGGCGAGTACGGTTTCCAGGTCCTGGTCGGTGGCGGTGACGTGCGCGGCGGGGTCGAAAGGGCTGCCCGCGGCCCACCGGTGTCCGACCAGTGCCGGCGGCCCGGCGGGGGGGTCGACGACCAGCCCCATCCGGTCCAGGCCGCCCCACCGTTCCCGTACCCGGGAGCGCACCTGCGCCAGGTCGAAGCGCGCTCCGGGCAACACGGCGGCGATGCCGATCGTCCCGGGCAGCCCGTTGCGGAGGTGCCCCTCTTCGACGGCCGTCAGCCTCATGTTCCGCGCTCTCCTTCAGTACTGGTGGTGGGCCGTACTCGTTGGTGGGCCGTACGTGGTGGTAGGCCGTGCTTGGTGGTGGGCCGTGCTTGGTGGTGGACCGTGCTCAGCCGTGCGGTGTGTCGAACACGACGCAGGCGTTGTGGCCGCCGAAGGCGAAGCTGTTGCTGAGCACCGGCCCGTTCGGGATCTTGCGCGGTCCGGTGGTGACGACGTCGATCTCGCACCGGGGGTCCAACCGATTGAGCGACGCGGTCGGCGGCGCGAGCCCCTCGCGGACCGACAGGACCGCGATCACGGCTTCCAGTGCCCCCGCCGCTCCCAGGGCGTGACCGGTCACCGACTTCGGGGCGGTGACCGGCACCGCGCCGGGACCGAAGAGGGCGGCGATGGCCCGCGCCTCCGCGAGGTCGTTCAACTCGGTGCCGGTGCCGTGCGCGTTGACGTGGGTGACGGCGTCCGCCGTCGTGCCGGCGTCCGCGAGCGCCTGCTCCATGCACACCCGGGCGCCCGCGCCGTCGGGATGCGGCGCGGTGAGGTGATAGGCGTCGGAGTTGCGCCCGTACCCGGTCAGTGTGGCGTGGATCCGGGCGCCTCGCGCCCGGGCGAGGTCCAGCCGCTCCACGACCAGGAACGCGGCTCCTTCGGCGAGGACGAAGCCGCGCCGCCCGGCGTCGAACGGCCGGGACGCGGCGGCGGGTTCCTCGCACGCGGTGGTCATCGCGCCGGACCGCCCGAAGGCCTGGGCCGTCGTGGGCGTCAGCGCGCTGTCGTGTCCTCCCGCCAGTACGACGTCCGCGCACCCCGACCAGATCATCCGCATCGCCTCCCCCACCGCGTGCGTGCCGGAGGCGCAGGCGGTCGTCACCGCCAGGCTGGGGCCGGTGATGTCGAGCCGGGCGCCGACCCAGTACGCCCCGGCGTTGTTCATCAGCCGGGGCACGTAGAGGACGTCGGGCCGCCCGATGCCGTCCTCCTGGCTGACCACCCCTCCGTAGGCGGTGCCGGTGACCACTGCCCGCCGCCCGGGCGGGACATGGAGCCCGCCGGCGTCCTCCGCGGCGTCCATGGCCGCGCACACCGCCAGCTGCGCCGACCGGTCGGCCCGCCGCACCTCCTTGGGCGACAGGTAACCGGCCGGATCGAAGTCGGACATGGCGGACGCCGGTCCCACCACGCTGCCCTCGGCGTCGAAAGCGTGCAGCGTGATCGCCGGGCGGCGTGCGATCAGGCTCTCCCACAGCGCCGCCGGAGTCGCCCCGGCGGCACAGCGGACGCCCAGACCTGTGACGGCGACGGCCGGTCGGCGGCTCATCGGGCGAGAGGGCTGGGAGCCCCGTGGGCGCGCAGCCGCACGATGAGGTCGGCGACGTCACCCACGGTGGACACCCCGGACTTGTCCGCCCTCTTGAGGGACACCCCGAACATTTCCTCGGACGCCGCTTCCAGTTCGGTGATGTCGAGGCTGTCGGCGCCCAGGTCGGCGACGAGCCGGGCCCGTGGCCCGACCGCCTCCAGCGGCACCGACATCACCCGCGCGCACAGCGGGCGCAACGCCTCCCATACGTCGCCGCGTTCCACATCCATGCAACTGCCTCCCTCTCCTGGTGCTCTCAGGGCCGGCTCAGACCGGCGGCGTCGCCGTCCGGGCCCATGTGTCGAATTCCGTGATGACCGCGTCGGCGAGCCGTCTCGCCTCGTCCGGACGGGCGTTGCCCACCGCGGTGAGCGTGAACGCGTCCCCTGCCTGCGCCAGGGCGAAGCTGACGGTGCCCGGGTGCCGCATGGGCGGCAGCGCCACCGTGCGTACGAGCCGGTGCCCCTCGAAGGTGCTCGCCCCACCGGGCCACTTCATGGCCGTGGTCGCGGTCGCCGCGAAGCACGACCGGCGCCCTCGGCCGGACAGGAGGCTGCTCACCCACGGCCCTGTCCGCCGGAGCGCTTCCGCGGCGGGGAAGAGCACGCCGGCGTGGACGGCGGCCCGGTCGGGGACGGTGGCCATCGCGGCCTGGCACGCGCGCAGCCGTGCCACGGGGCCGTCCACCTCGACGGGAAAGGCGACCCGAACCGCCGTGAGGGCGTTGCCCAGTTCCGCCGCGTTGGCCCGGGTGCGCAGGTCGCACGGGACGGCGGTGTAGACGGGCTGCTCCCGCCGCCGCCATCCCGGCACCGGCCCGTACTCGGCGCGCAGGGCCCCGGCCACCGCGCCCACCAGCAGTTCGTTCAGCGTGGCGCCGCGGCCGCCGGGGGGCTGCCGCCGGGCTGACCGGACCGTCTGCGCGGGCAGTTCGCACACCGCGACCGACGAGTACGAGGAGTACGTCTCCCGGGGCGACGTCACGGGAAGTGCCTGTCCGGCGGCTGCCATCGCCCTGAGCTCCCTGCCCGCCGCGCGCAGGCCGGTACGGGTGAGGGGCGCCGATCGCGCCGGCCCCTTGGCCGTCGCGGGGCCGTCCATCAGCGAGCGCATCAACGTCGACAGGGAGCGTCCGTCGAGCAGTTCGTGCTGGGCCAGGAGCGCCAGGGCGAAGCCACCGCCGTGCGCCGCGTCCGGAACCACGAAGAGCCGCCAGGGCGGGACCTCGCCG
The DNA here is from genome assembly GCF_016905445.1 of Streptomyces sp. G44. GTDB lineage: Bacteria > Actinomycetota > Actinomycetes > Streptomycetales > Streptomycetaceae > Streptomyces. Next base: position 10,363 of record NZ_JAFEXF010000141.1, on the reverse strand, counting down.
CCGAGCGGCCGGTCCACGCTCCGCGCCCACACATCGTCCAACTTGCTCTCGGCCGCGCTCACATGGGCGGCCGGGTCGAAGTGCCCGGGCACGACCCAGCGCGGGCGTCCGCGCCGTCCGAACACTCGTCCACGCCGTGTCCCGGCGCCGCCCGGCGCACGGTCGAGCACGCAGTTCATCCGCTCCAGGCCGGTCCATCTCTCGGCGACGCGTGCCCGCACCTGTTCCACGTGGGGCTGCTCACCGGAGAAGACCACCGCCAGCCCGATCACGCCCGGGCACCCGTTGAACAGCAGCAGCTCGTCGGCACAGGACAGTCTCATGCGCGAGGTCGCCCTCCTTCCTGGTGACGAGAGCACCCTACACGTACGGTTACCGCGCTTATCCATGGAGTGACTTTCCTGGCGGTACGGCGGTTGAGCAGCAATGGCCAACTGCGGTTCCGGGCCCCTGCGATGGGGAGCCGGGGGACGCCGGTCCTCGTCGAGGGCCCGGCCCACCAGGGATGACCGGCTCCATGGACCCGTCCGATCAGCACAGTCGTCCGAGCCGTACGGCTGCGGCGGACAGCCGAAGGGCCGGCCGGTGGACACCCCGGGGGTGCCCGTGCTCCGGCTGGGTCAGGGTGTCCCGCGTTCGCGCCCGCGGTGATTCCCGTATCGCACTTGTCCTCGTTCTCAAGCGCGGTGGGAATCCTGCCGTGACCGGGCATTCCCGGCGGCCGGGCCCAATGCCGCAAGGCGGGGCGCGAATTGCGGATGGGCCCGATCGGGCGTGCTTTCGGGGCCCGCGCGGTCAAGTGCGCTGCGCTTCGCGCGGGTTCCCCCTATCCTCACAATTCGTCCGAGGACACGGGGGGTTGGATGAGCCGGAGGCGGCACAACAAACCGCGGGAGTGCCAGGCCGGGCATTCGATGTCGACCGAGGCCGGAATCGACGTCCAGCAGGAGCTGGAGGACCGGATTCAGGAATTCCGGACCAGTGACCCGCCCATGCCGGTCGTCGTCGTGCATGCCGAGGACGGCGCGGCCGACGGGGCCGTGTTCTCTCTGGTCAAAGAGCTGGCGGAGGTGCAGCGGGAACACCGCAGTTGGTGTGCCGTGGTCGATGCCGAGGTGTGCGGGGAAGGGGACGATCCGACGGCGCGGGCGGCCTCGCTGCTGCGCGACCTGAGCGGCTGGGCCGGCCCCCGCTCCCCCGGCCGCCGTTCAGCCCTCTACCGCCGGTACGCCTTCCCTCGCCTGCACCTCATCCAGGCCATCGAGGACGCCGCCCGGAGCGAGGGCGGCGAGTGGCCGCAGCGCAGTGAGGACGGCCGCCAGTCCGCCGAGGCGCTCGAGACCCAGCGCAAGCTGCTCAAGCAGCTGGCGAGACAGAGATGGCGCCCGGCCGCCGTGCCCGGCTCCCGCGCGGGGCGAGGCACCGGCTTCGGGCTGCGCTTCGTCGACATGGGGAACGTTCTGCCGGCGAGCGTGGTGGCCGGGCTCGGGGCGCTGTTCGCGCGCAGCGAGTGGTACGCCTCGCTGGGCTGGGGCCTCGGCATCCTGCTGGTGCTGATCCTGCTCAACCACATGCCGGGCCGTGCGCCGCTGTTCCTGTGGCTGCGCAGGGAGAGCAAGTGGTTCCTGACGACCACGTTCCTCTCGGTTGCTTCGCGCGAGCAGCCCACCGACACCTCGATCCTGCGGCCGGTCCGCTCGTGGAAGGCCATCGCGTCGCGCGCCTACGACGTCGCGGGGTGGCTCCTCGACGAACGCGAGGGGTCCAGGATCCAGCTGTACGTACTGGCCATGCTGGAGGATCTGCGCGACGGTCACACCCGGTGGAGCTGGGACCTGCGCGGCTTCAAGCGGTCGCGCCCACCGCTGCTGTTCCTGCCGCGGATCAGCAACTCCAACGGCGGCATCGAACTGATCCGGGCCATCAGCGACGTACGCAGCCGGCGCAGTGAACTGGACCCGCTGCTGGTCCTGGCCGGGGTCGCGGCCCGTGACGTCGAGCGTCTCAAGCCCCGTGCGGGCTCGGGCGCTCCGGGGCCCGAGCCGGCGCGGGCCGAGGGGCTGAGCCGGATGCGCGTCCGGTACCGGGACTGGGCGGGGAGCCTGCGGAGCACCCAGTCGCCCAGCGGGGAGAGCACTTTGCCCTGGGTCCTGACGCTGCCGTTGCCGTCGCACGAACTGCGGGTGCTGCGCGAACGCGACCGGCACTGCGTCAAGGCGTCGAACCGGCCCACGGTGGCCCGAGTGGTCTGGGCCCTGCATTCACTGGTGCTCGCCGCCTGTCTTGCCGCCGCTCTGATGGGCTGGCGGGCCCTGACGCTGGACGAGGAGTACTGCGCCGCCGGATTCCTCACCGCGAACAAGTACACGGAGAAGAAGGAATCCGGGCGGGGCGGCGAGATGGAGTGCATCGGGCTGGCCACCGGCGGTGTGCGCTTCTCCGACTGGCTCTCCGACGGGCAGGACGACATGGGCGGGCAGGGCGACGAGGGCGGGAAGGGGACGGCGAGCGCCGGGGTCGGAGCCACGCCGTGGTCCGTCGCCGAACTGGAGGAGGCCGTACGCGAGGAGAACGAGGAAGTGCGGGAAGGCTCGGGCCCGTTTGTGACCGTCGTGTACGCGGGTCCGCTGAGTTCTGATCCGGACGGCGCGCGTTCGCCCGTGAAAGGCATCGAGGAACTGGCCGGGGTCTATATCGCGCAGAAGGCGATCAATGACACGTCGTCGCGCAAGCTGCGCGTATTGGTGGCCAACGGCGGCGTGGACATGCAGCACCAGGTGACCATGGCCGACAGGATCGCCGCCTATGCCGACACCGATCCCACTCTGATCGGGGTGGTCGGCATAGGACGGAATCTGCGCTCCAGCGAGGAGACCGTCGAACGCCTCGCGGAAGCCGGGCTTCCCGTGGTGTCGGGGACCAATTCCTCCTCCGAGCTGCCGAAGAAATTCGCGAACTGGTTCAGTCTCGCCGCGCCCGACGAATGGCAGGCGAGACAACTGGGCTTGATCGCGCGGCAGTTGCGCGAGCCGGGCAGTGATCAGTCCGCGCTCGTCCTGGCCCGGAAGCAGACCGACAAAGGAGCGGGAACGCGGAAGGAGAGGGAGGGGCGTACGGACGCCTACACAGAGGACCAGGCCCGGTTCGGGGAGCGGATGCTGGCGCGCGAGGGCTTCAGGATGCAGGGGCGCCTCACGTACGAAGTGTCGGGCGGCACCCCGCAGATGGGTGAGCAGGCCGCGACCATCTGCAAGGGCCGGGACGGCGACGTTCCCGCGGTCATCTACTTCGCGGGGCGCGTCGAGGATCTCCGGTCGCTGATGAGTGAGCTGAGCGAGGAGAAGGGTTGCCGGAAGGACATGGCGATCCTCACCGGAGACGACCTCTCCAAGGCCCGGTTCGCCCCCGACGAGGACCGGGTGGGCCCCAACGTGACGCTGTACCACGTGGCTCTGGCGAAGATGAGCGGCCGGGGAGAGACGGACTTCTACGCGGACGCCCAAAAGGCTCTGCCCGGGTCCTTCCGCGGCGACGGCGACCCGAGGAACAGCCCCCATCTCTCCAGCGGGCAGGCGGCCCTCTCCCACGACGCGACCAAGGCCCTGCACACCGCGGCCGGCAAGGCCCCGCACAACCGGGCGGCGACGTGGGTGAACCTGCGTGACGTCAGCGTGAAGTCGCTGGCCACGGGCACCATCGACTTCACCAGGGCCCCGCTGTACAAGGCACGCGCGGGGCACAGCATCGCGCTGGTGGAGGTCCGGCGCAAGGAGGGCAGCGACACGTACGACTCCGCGGAGGTGTGCAGCCGCAGCGCGGGCGACATCAGGCGGCTCAGGGTGGAGGACTGCCGCATCTCCGCGTCGGCGTCACCCCGGTGAGCGCCGTGAGTGACACCGGCCCGGTGGCTCCTTGACCACCGGGGCTGCGTGTCACGGCTCGGGGGCTGCTCGGTCAGGGTGTGTCGCCGGAGTGGTAGAAGCGGCATACCACTCCTGGGCCGGGTCTGCGCGGCTCGTCCGGTCGCGGGTCGTACAGCGCGCGGCCGCCGGGGAACTGTCCGAGTTCGGTGGGCAGGGCGACCCCGTTGTCGATCTCTTCCGGCCGCCAGTCCGCGATGTCCAGCAGCAGCCCGTCCAGCGGCCCGCCCGTCAGCGCGGCGTACGTCCGGTGCGGGAGCGGGCCCGGGTCCTGGTCCTCGTGGTCGCGGCCGTAGACCCGGCCGCGCAGCAGCTGCTCGTCTCCGTTCATCCTTCCAGCCTTCCACCCGCCACTGACAACCGGCGGGGAGGAAAGGGAGAGCCCGCGAGCGGGTCGCTAGAACACCGACCAGCCGGTCACCGTGGTGAAGTGGTCGAGTGCCGCCACGCCCGCCACGGAGTTGCCGTACGTGTCCAGGCCCGGGCTCCATACGCACAGAGTGCAGCGCCCCGGGATCACCGCGACGATGCCGCCGCCGACGCCGCTCTTGCCCGGCAGGCCGACGCGGTAGGCGAAGCTGCCCGCCGCGTCGTACGTGCCGCAGGTGAGCATGACCGCGTTGACCTGCTTCGCCTCGCGGGCGGGCAGCAGGCGGGTGCCGTCGCCGCGCAGCCCGTGCCGGGCCAGGAAGGCCGCCGCGAGGGCGAGGTCGCGGCAGCTCATACGGATCGCGCACTGCCGGAAGTAGTGTTCGAGGACCGTGGCCACGGGATTGTCGAGGTTGCCGTAGCTCGCCATGAAGTGCGCGAGGGCCGCGTTGCGGTCGCCGTGCTCGGCCTCGGAGGCCGCCACCACCGGATCGAAGGCGACGTCCGGGTTGCCGCTCTCCGCGCGCAGGAACTCCAGCATGGTCGCACCGGCGTCCCCGGTCAGGCTCTGTAGCCGGTCCGTGACGACGAGCGCGCCGGCGTTGATGAAGGGATTGCGCGGGATGCCGTTCTCGTACTCGAGCTGGACCAGCGAGTTGAAGGGGTTGCCGGACGGCTCCGTGCCGACCCGGTCCCAGATCCGCTCGCCGCCCTCGGCGAGGACGAGCGCGAGGCTGAAGGCCTTCGAGATGGACTGCACGGAGAACGGCTCCTGCCAGTCCCCCACCCCGTGCACGTCGCCGTTGACGTCGGCGACCGCGATGCCGAACCGCTCGGCGTCCACGCCCGCGAGCGCGGGAATGTACTGGGCCACCTGGCCCCGGCCCACCAGCGGCCGGGCGAAGGCGGCGACTTCTTCGAGAACGGCCTGGTAGTCCACAATCTGCGCTTTCTGCCTGCGTGACGCGACCGTTTCGACCTGAAAAGCCGCTGGTTACGGGGCTATGTCGGCCGCCGCGGCCACAGGATAACTCCTGGCCGGGAGACGCCTTTGTCCGGGCTGCGGGGCATGGCACGGCTGCGCCTCGCTCCGACGGAAGGTTCTCGCCCCATCGCGCGCCAGACGGCGTGGGCCGCCGCGAACTTCACGTCGCCGGGGCCGGTGTCCGCGGCACGCTCGACGATTTCCGCGACCAGTACCCGTACGCGCGGCCTGGGGGAATCAAGTCGCTCCAGGGCGTACCAGGCGCCTTCCGCCGCCTCCCGCCGCAGATCGTCGTCGTACGGGCACGGCCATGCGTCAGGGCCGTACACGGCACGCCGCCAGCCGAACGGGTCATCCCCGAGCGTGACAGCGGGTTCATCGCCAGGAGTCACCTCGACGGTGACCTGGGCGAAGCGGGCCCATCGGTGCGACTGGCGCAGGAGCCGGAACGTTCCTTCCATACGAGGAGTGTCCCGCGAACGCCCCCTTGCGCACACCGGGGCGACGGCCCGCGGCCGGTTCTTCTGCGGGCCGTCACCGCATTCCGGGCAGGCGGCGCAGTTCGTCGACCTTCAGCAGGCGGGCGAGGAAGAGGTACCCCACGGCTGTCGTGAGTGCCCCGGCGGCCAGCGCGACGGCGGTCGGCCCCGTTCCGCTTCCCGGGGCGGCGCAGGCGTCGGCGGCGAACCAGCCCAGTCCCGCGGACGGAGCCGCGGCGCACAGCAGCTTCACGTACGTGCGACGCAGTCCCCCGTCGTCGATACGGCCACCGAGCCTCCTGCGCAGCAGGGACGCGGTGAGCACGAGCCCGGCCACATAGGAGAGGGTGTAGGCCCCGGCCATGCCGACCACCGCCCAGCGAGCGGGCAGCAGCAGATGGCAGGCCGTGGCCAAGGCGATGTTCACCCCTGCCATCCAGGCCGCCATGAAGAAGGGGGTGCGTGTGTCCTCGAAGGCGTAGAAGCCGCGCAGCAGCAGGTACTGGGCGGAGAACGGGACGAGGCCGAGCCCGAAGGCTTGCAGCATCTGCCCCAGCGGACGGGCCGAGGCGGCGTCCGCCGCCCCGTGGGCGAACAGCAGGGAGGAGATCTGCGGTCCCAGGGCGAGGAAGAGGAAGGCGGCGGGCACGATGACCACGCCGCTGATCCGCAGCGCCCGGGAGAGGTCGGCGCGCAGATCCGGTATGCGGCCCTCGGCGGCGGCCCGGCTCATGCGCGGCAGCAGCGCGGTCACCAGGGACACCGTCACGATGGACTGCGGCAGCATCCAGATGGTCTGCGCGTAGGTGTAGGCGGAGTAGCCCGCGCCGGCCTGCGGCAGCTCCTGGTCGGCGGCGTTGGCGTAATTCGTGACCACTGTCAGCGCGACCTGGTTGGCCAGGACGAACAGCAGGGTCCACTTCGCCGCGTGGACGCTCTTTCCCAGGCCGGTGCCGCGCCAGTCGAACCGCGGCCGGAACCGGAAGCCCGCCGCCCGCGCGAACGGGATCAGGGCCAGGGCCTGGAGGGCGATGCCCGCCGTCGTCCCGATGCCCAGCAGCCGTACCTGGCCGGCGGTGATGTCCGCCACCTGGTTGGGGACCGTCATGAAGCCGAGATAGGCGGCGAACATGCCGACCAGCACGACATTGTTCAGCACCGGGGTCCACATCATCGCGCCGAACTTCTCGCGGGCGTTGAGGGTCTGCCCGTAGATGCCGAACAGGCCGTAGAAGAAAATCTGCGGCAGCAGGAAACGGGCGAACGTCACCGTCAGCTCGAACGCCTCGTGGCTTTCCGGGGTGTCCCGCATGTACAGGCCGACGATCTGCGGCGCGGCCCACACGGCCAGCGCCGTCCCCGCGCCGAGCACACACACCACGAGCGTCACCAGGCGCTGCTCGTAAGCGCGCCCGCCGTCGGGCTGCGTCGTCCTGGCCCGCACCAACTGCGGTACCAGTACGGCGTTGAGCGCGCCGCCGATCAACAACGTGTACAGGCTCGTCGGCACGGTGTTCGCCGTGTTGTACGTACTGGCCAGCAAGCCCGTTCCCAGCGCTGCCGCCTGGAGGACCTGACGGATCAGCCCGGTCGCCCGTGACACCACCGTGCCGACCGCCATCAGCAAGGACGAACGGGCCAGTCCGCCCTTGTCCTTCTTCCGCCGGGCGGCGTGCCGCCCCCTTGCCTGTCGCTCCTGCGGCATGGTGCGCACCGCGGAGTTCGCCCCCTTCACCATGTCGTCAACCTATGTCTTCCGGGTCGTACGTCCGAATCCCGTACGATTCATCCGTGACCGAGACCCCGGAGCATGGGACCGTTCGTCATTTCTCGCAGGCCAACCCCTTCGGCCCGGGGTGCGACAGCGTTCCGGCCCTCTTGCGGCGGCTGGCCGCTTCCATTGAGGCGTTGGGGCCCGTCGAGATCCAGGACGTGGTGATCGAGTCGGAGACGACCGAGCACGGCCCCTGGTGGTCGGGGACCGTCTACTTCCATCTGCCGGAAGACAGCTGAGCGCGGTGTCCTGACACAGTGGTCCGCCATGGAGAACCCCTGCCTGTGTGCGGCGCGGCGCAGCGAACGAAGGACCGTGTGGTGAGCCTGCCGCCCGGTGGCTCCGAGCCCGATGCGGGTGAGCTCGACGCCCGGTGGGCAGCTGCCTGGCGGCCCGAGCAGGTCGCGGAGCGGTTGCGCGGGGTCGGTGCGCCCTGGTGCGTCGCGGCGGGATGGGCGCTGGACCTGTTCCGCGGGGAGCAGTCGCGGCCGCACGGCGACCTGGAGATCGCGGTGCCCGCGGCGGCGTTTTCGGAGATCCGGGACCGCTTCCCCGAGTTCGTGTTCGACGCGGTCGGTTCGGGACGGATCTGGGCGGCGGCGGGTGCCGACGTACTGGCGGCCACGCACCAGACGTGGTCCCGCGATCCGGGGACCGGCCAGTTCCTGTTCGACGTGTTCCGTGAACCGCACCAGGGCGGGACGTGGATCTGCCGGCGGGACGAGAGCCTGCGGCTGCCCTACGACGCGATCATCGAGCGTACGGCGGAGGGGATCCCCTACCTGGTGCCCGAGCTGGTGCTGCTGTTCAAGGCGAAGGCGCGGCGGCCCAAGGATCAGGCGGACTTCGACGGCGTCCTGCCGCTGCTGAGCCGGACGCGGCGGCACGTCTTGAAGGAGTGGCTCGGGCGCGTGCACACCGGCCATCCATGGCTGGCCGAGCTGGAGACGTAGCCAGGCGATCACGGTGGAGAAAACGTGATCTTTCGGTGAAATTGTCCGGCCTGCCGCGAAGGTGCGTGGCGCCCTCTCTTGGACGCCGAGACCCGTCTCGACGTACCGAAATGAGTCGAACTCCACTACCACCCACGTGTGTTCGAGGGGGCGAGATCGCGACGAACTCGGCACCGGAGCCTGCTGTTCCACCTCCCCGGCCTTCGCGCTCCCCGGCATCGCTAGCATGGCGTGATGTGTGGTCCGGAAGATCGACGTCCTCTTGGCGTCCCCCTCCGGTCCTGCGACCGACGCGTAGCAGTCGGTCGGCCCGTTGTTCTCCTGCACTCAAGGACCGAGGGACCGCTGAATGTCAGTGCCTGCTCCTCCCAGCCCGCGCCGAATAGCGAAGGCGCGGCGCCCCGCGTGGACCGTGCCCCTGGTCGTGCTGGTCGCGACCGGCGGGGCCGGTGCCATGGCGGTTGCCGCCGCGCCCGCCGACGCCCGCGACTGGACCCTGGCCTCGGTCCTGGTCGGCTGGCTGTGCCTGGCCGTCTGTCTGCTCGTCAGCTCGGCGGCCGTCCGGCGGATCCGCCGGACCGTCGAGGCCGAGCACGCCGACGCCGACGCGGTCCGGGCCCAACTGGGGCGCCAGGGAGCCGAATCCGCCCATCTGGTGAACGTCACCCTCCCGATGCTGGTGAAGCAGCTTCGCGACGGCACGGGCGCGGCTGAGGCCCTCGCGCACACCGTGGTGCCGTCGGACGCCCAACTGCGCCAGTTCCTCCACGTGTTCACATCCGTGGTGGAGGAGTCGGTACGGCACGCCGACGCCCTCCAGGCGCAGCGGGACCAGGCGCAGGGGCAGCTGGCCCAGGCCACCGCGGAGTTCGAGGAGCTCACCAAGGTCACACTGCCCGCCGCGATCGAGCAGCTGCGTGAGGGCGCCTCGGCCGACACCGTCCTGGCGAGGCTGCGGTGGCCGCGGAACCCCCTGCTGCGGGTGCCCGCGGAGTCGTTCGTACGCGAACTGGCCCACAGCGAGCGCCGTGCCGCCGCCGCGCAGGCCGCCTCCGCGAAGGCGCTGAGCCGCGTACAGGCCAAGTCCGTGAGCATGCTCGCCGACCTGCGGGACATGCAGGAGCGGCACGGCGTCGAGGTCTTCGGGGACCTGCTGCGGCTGGACCACAGCACGTCCCAACTCGGGTTGATGACCGACCGTTTGGCGCTGCTGATGGGTGGCCGGTCGAGTCGCGCGTGGAACAAGCCGATCGTCATGGAGAGCATCCTGCGCGGTGCCGTCGGCCGGATCTCCGCGTACCAGAGGGTGCGGCTGCACTGCTCGACCACCGTGGCGGTCGCCGGGTTCGCCGCGGAGAGCGTCATGCACCTGCTCGCCGAGCTGATGGACAACGCGGCGAACTTCTCCCCGCCCATCGACGAGGTGCACGTCTATGTCGAGGAGCGCAGCGCCGGGATCGTCGTGACGATCGAGGACAGCGGTCTGAAGATGGCCGACGCGGCGATGCGCCGGGCGGAGGAGGCGGTCTCCGGGAAGGTGACGGACCTGGCCTCGCTCCAGGGCACCCGGCTGGGTCTCGCCGTGGTCGGCCGGCTCGCCGCCAAGTACGGCATGAGCGTCAACTTCCGTCCGTCCTCGCGCGGCGGTACGGGCGTCGTGGTCCTCCTGCCCCCGCAGCTCCTCGCCCAGCAGCGCGAACCCGCCCCGCAGCAGCCCGCGGTCCGCAGCGCCGGGCCGACGCCCGCGCCGCTCCCCGCCGAGCCCGCCCCGGCGGCCGAGGAGATCCCCGTGTACCCGCAGGCCAGCCCCGCTCCCGACGCTCCCGTCGCCCCCGCCGCCCCCGAAGCGCCGTCGGCCGACGCGGCAGCGCCCTCCGTGCGGC
>NZ_JAFEXF010000140.1 GCF_016905445.1 Streptomyces sp. G44 | reverse complement strand
CCGCCGCACCGTCCTGGCCTTCGGCGCCGCCGTCGCCACGGGCGCGCTGCTCGTCGGCGGGACCTTCGCCTGGTACGCGTACACGCGCACCCACTCGGTCCTCGACCCCGCCGACTACGCACGGCTGAGCGTCGGCACGACCCGCGCCGAGGCGGCGCACCTGCTGCCGGACCAGGCAGCCACCGACCCGCCCGTGGAGCGCGCGCCGACCCCGCCGCCACGGGGCGCCGACTGCGCGTACTACCGCGCGAGCGGCGAACTCTTCACCGCCGTGCCCTACTTCCGGCTGTGCTTCGGCGGCGCCAACGCCGCCAACGGGGACCGGCTCGTGGACAAGGCCGTGATCCCCACGGCCGCGGAGATGACCGAGGAGCGTGTGCGGTGAACGAGGAGCGTGTGCGGTGAACCAGGCGATGCCCATCCGGGTCCTGCTGGCCGACGACGAGGCCATGATCCGCGCGGGTGTGCGCGCCATCCTCGGCGCGGGCGGGGACATCGAGGTCGTCGCGGAGGCCGCCGACGGGCGCGAGGCCGTCTCCCTGGCGCAGGCCCACCGGCCCGACGTGGCGTTGCTCGACATCCGCATGCCGCGCCTGGACGGACTGGCCGCGGGGGAGGAGATCATCCGTACCGTCCCGGGGACGGCGGTCGCCATGCTGACGACGTTCTCCGAGGACGCGTACGTGGCGCGGGCGCTGGGCGGCGGCGCCACCGGCTTCCTGCTCAAGTCCGGCGACCCGCATGAACTCATCGCGGGGACAAGGGCGGTGGCGGGCGGCGCGGCCTTCCTCTCGCCGAAGGTGGCCCGGCACGTCATCGACGGCTTCGGCGCCCGGCGCATGGTCCGCGGCGCCGAGGCCCGCGCCCGCGTCTCGACCCTGACCCCGCGCGAACGCGAGGTCCTCGGCCTGGTCGGCGCGGGCCTGTCCAATCCGGAGATCGCCGCCCGGCTGCACCTCGTGGAGGGCACGGTCAAGGCGTATGTGAGCGCGGTTCTCGAGCGGCTCATGGTCAGGAACCGCGTCCAGGCGGCGATCGTCGCGTACGAGGCGGGGCTCGTCCCGGAAGCGGACTGAGCCCCGCGGCGCGCCGGGGCCGGCCTCAGCGGCGGGGGCCGGCCTCGGCGGCGGTGTCGGAGTCAGCGGCGGTGCGTGTCGCGGCGGTGCGAGGTGTGACGGTGCGCGTCGTGGCCGTAAGGGTCGTGGCCGTAAGGGTCGTGACGGTGCGCGTCATGGCCGTGCGTCGCGTCATGACCCTGCGCTTCACGGTCGTTCGAGTCGTAGCGGCGGATCGACATCGTCGGGGAGTCGTACGCCGCCGGGTCCGTCGCCGGGGACGGCGCGAGGGCGGGGCCCGGGCCCGCGAACCACGTCACGAGGCCGTTCGAGGAGCCGCGCATCGCCTGTCCGATCCGCGCCACGGGACGCGTGGTGACCCGGACCACCACGAACGCGAGCACCGCGCCGAGGATGAGACCGACCGCCACGTCGTGCGGGTAGTGCACGCCGACGAAGACCCGCGAGAACGCCATGAGCACGGCCATCGGAACCGTCAGCGCCGCGATGCGCGGCCAGGCGAGGGCGAGGCCGACGGCGGCGGCGCCCGCGATCGTCGAGTGGTTGCTCGGGAAGGACCAGTCGCCGTAGGCGGGGCACTCGACGAGTGGCTTCAGCGCGCCGGACACCGCCCGGCAGGGACGCTCCTCGTCGATCACGGACTTGAGCAACTCGCTGCACACGTACGCCACCGCGGTGGCGAGCGGGGCGAGCACCGCGATGGCGAGGGCGCGGGGGTCACCGCGCCGGGCGCGCCACCAGGCGACGATGAAGAGCACGCCGAAGAGAAGCAGGCCGAGCTCCGTCCACACCTCGGCGAGGTGCTGGAACCACGACGGAGTGTCGTGGGCGAAGTCGGTGATGTCGCGGTAGAGATCGTCGTCCATGGTGTCCATGATTACGGACGGTACGGAGTGCGGCCGAATCGTCACATCCGGCGATCGACCCGGGGGCGCCCCCGACGATCGACAGGGCCGGAAGGCCGTTCCGGGATGATGATCTACAAACTTTGTTGCCCAGGACGGCGGGTGGGGCAGGACACGCGGCGGATCTCTCGTAAGGTTTGGGCGTGGGATCTCTGCGCAATCCGGTCGGGCCGCTTCCCTCCACCATCTACTGGCGTCGGAGGGCCGTCCTGCTGTCCGTGTTCGGCCTGCTGGTGCTGCTCGCCGTCTGGGTCGCCACCTCCGGGGGCGGCGGCGGAAACAACGGCGCCGACGGGCCGGGCGGCAACGGCCCCGCCACGTCGATCACTCCGGGGCCGTCCGGCTCCGGGCCCGCGATCAGCCAACACCCGGGCGGGCGGGACGAGTCGGGCGACGGTTCGGGATCGGGTTCCGGTTCCGGTTCCGGGTCGGGCGGCTCCGCCGGCTCGGGCTCCGGGGGATCCGGCGGCGCGGGCGCCTCCGTCGGGGGCGGGCCGGACGACGCCAAGGGCGGCGGCGGCTCCGGCGACCGGCTCCCGGCCGGTACGAAGCTGCCCAACTGCGCCGGCAGCACCGTAAAGTTGAAGGTGCGCAGCGTCCGGAACGAGTACGGGATCGACGAGAAGCCGAAGTTCGAGCTGATCGCCGAGAACACCGGCGGCAAGGCCTGCAAGGTCGATCTGGGCGGCAGGGCCACGGTCGTGACGATCACTCAGGCCGACGGCGACGACGAGTTCTGGTCCTCCGACGACTGCCCCGCCGGCAGCGGCAGCCTGCTGCTGCGCGTCCCGGCCGAGGGCCGCATCACGCACACCGTGCAGTGGGACCGGCACGCCAGCGCCCCCAAGTGCGCGTCACCCGCGCCGGGCTCGGCGCCCGCGGGCACCTACCTCGTCGAGGCGAAGACCCCCGGCCTGGGCACGGCCCGGGCGTCGTTCGTCCTGGAGAAGGACTAGGGGCCAGGGCCCCTGAGGGGAGCCGGGGGGCGGCCAAGGGCCAGCGGCTAGACGTACCGCTCCAGGATCGACGACTCCGCGAGGCGCGAGAGGCCCTCGCGGACGCTGCGGGCGCGGGCCTCGCCCACGCCGTCCACCGTCTGGAGGTCGTCCACGCTGGCGGCGAGCAGCTTCTGCAAACCCCCGAAGTGCTCGACGAGGCGGTCGATGATGGCGCCGGGAAGCCGCGGCACCTTGGCCAGGAGGCGGAAGCCGCGCGGGGAGACGGCGGAGTCCAGGGCCTCCGGGGAGCCGGTGTAGCCCAAGGCCCTCGCCACGGTGGGCAGTTCGAGCAGCTCCGCGTGGGTGAGGGCGTCCAGCTCGGACAGCGCCTCGTCGACCGTGCGGGAGCGCTTGGCCGTCGGCTCGGGCACATAGTCCCTGACGACCAGCTCGCGCTCGGGCTCGACGCCCGCGATCAACTCGTCCAGCTGGAGGGCGAGGAGACGGCCGTCCGTGCCGAGCTCCACCACGTACTCGGCGATCTCGGTGGCGATGCGGCGCACCATCTCCAGGCGCTGCGCGACCGCCGTGACGTCCCGGACCGTCACCAGGTCCTCGATCTCCAGGGCGGAGAGCGTGCCCGCGACCTCGTCGAGACGGAGCTTGTACCGCTCCAGGGTCGCGAGGGCCTGGTTGGCGCGGGAGAGGATCGCCGCCGAGTCCTCCAGGACGCGGCGCTGCCCGTCCACATAGAGCGCGATCAGGCGCATGGACTGGGAGACGGAGACGACCGGGAAGCCGACCTGCTTGGAGACGCGGTCCGCCGTGCGGTGCCGGGTGCCCGTCTCCTCCGTGGGGATCTTCGGGTCCGGCACCAGCTGCACGCCGGCACGCAGGATCTTGGTGATGTCCTTGTCGAGGACGATGCCGCCGTCGAGCTTGCACAGCTCGCGCAGGCGCGTCGCCGTGAACTCGACGTCCAGGATGAAGCCGCCCGTGCACATCGACTCGACGGTCTTGTCCCAGCCGAGGACGATGAGGCCGCCGGTGTTGCCGCGCAGGATGCGCTCCAGGCCGTCACGCAGGGCCGTGCCGGGGGCGACGGCGCTCAGAGAGGCGCGCATCAGCACATCGGCGGCCGAGCCCCCGCCGGACTTGCCGGGGTTCGCTGCCCGGTCGTTGGCTGCCACTGCACTCCCTCGGTCGCAGGTTGTCCAAGCCTCTTGCGTACGTCTGACTTCGTACGGATGGGCGAGACCAGGGCAAAGTCTACCGGCGCTCTTCCTCCGCCCGTGGGGCCTCTCGGCGACGGGCCCGCGGAAGGACACGCAGCGCGTCACCCATGTCGGCGACTTCGATGACCTTCATACCGGCGGGGACCCGGCCGGGATCGGTCGGTACGAGGGCGTGGGTGAAGCCGAGCCGGTGGGCCTCGGCCAGCCTGCGCTGGACGCCCGTGACCCGTCTGACCTCGCCGGCCAGGCCCACTTCCCCGATCGCCACGAGGTTCTTCGGGAGCGGGGTGTCGCTCGCCGCGCTGGCCAGGGCGAGGGCGACGGCGAGGTCCGCGGCGGGCTCGGAGAGCTTCACGCCGCCGACCGTCGCGCTGTAGATGTCCCGCTTGCCGAGGGCCGTGATCCGGCCGCGCTGCTCCAGGACGGCCAGCATCATCGACACGCGGGAGGTCTCCAGGCCGGAGGTGGTGCGGCGGGGGCTCGGGATCTGCGAGTCGACGGTGAGCGCCTGGACCTCGGCGACCAGGGGGCGGCGGCCCTCCAGGGTGACGGTCAGACAGGTGCCGGGGACGGGCTCGGCGCGGCGGGTCAGGAAGAGGCCGCTGGGGTCGGCGAGACCGGTGATGCCCTCGTCGTGCAGCTCGAAGCAGCCGACCTCGTCCGTCGTGCCGTACCGGTTCTTGACGCCGCGGACCAGGCGCAGGCGCGCGTGCCGGTCGCCCTCGAACTGGAGGACCACGTCGACCAGGTGCTCCAGGAGACGGGGTCCCGCGATGGCGCCGTCCTTGGTGACATGGCCCACCAGGAGGGTGGACATGCCGCGCTCCTTGGAGGCGCGGATCAGGGCGCCCGCGACCTCGCGGACCTGCGCCATGCCGCCGGGCGCGCCGTCGATCTCGGGCGAGGCGACCGTCTGCACCGAGTCCAGGACCAGGAGCGAGGGCTTGACCGCGTCCAAGTGGCCGAGGACGGCGGACAGATCGGTCTCCGCGGCCAGGTAGAGGTGGTCGTCGATGGCGCCGATGCGGTCGGCGCGCAGCCGGACCTGGCTCGCCGACTCCTCGCCCGTCACATAGAGGGTGCGGTGCTCGTCGCTGGCGGCCTTCGCCGAGACGTCGAGGAGCAGCGTGGACTTGCCGACGCCGGGCTCGCCCGCGAGCAGCACGACGGCGCCGGGCACCAGGCCGCCGCCGAGGACGCGGTCCAGCTCGGGCACGCCGGTGGAGCGCGCGGTGGCCTGGCGGCCGTCGACCTCGCCGATCGGGACGGCGGAGGAGGTGACCCGGCCGGGGGCGGTGGTGCGGACCGCGGGCGCGCCGTACTCCTCGACCGTCCCCCAGGCCTGGCACTCCGGGCAACGGCCGAGCCACTTGGCCGTCTGCCAGCCGCACTCGGTGCAGCGGTAGGACGGCCTGTCCTTGGCGGATTTCGTACGGGCAGCCATGCACCGAACCGTAACCGAGGCCACTGACATCCGGTCCCGCACGCAGACCGCAGCCCCGGAACGATGGGTTCCTGTCCCCTTTTGAGGGATTGGTTCACCCGTAAGGATTAAATGTGTGCGAGGGGGAGGAAGCGACCTGCATCATCCGCCTAACTTCGCACGGGTGATGAGCAGCAGGCCGGAAACTCCCGTGCACGCAACCGGCGCACACCGGGCGCACCGTGACGCGCGCAAGCGCGCGGTGCCCCGCCCGGCGCCCCGGACGACCCCGCCCGCGCGCTACGAACCGTGCCTGGACGGGCTGTTCACGTACTGCCTGTCCGTCCTGTGCGATCACGACGCGGCGACCGAGGCCCTGGGGGACGTGCTCCACCTCGCCGAGCGGCGGGGCTCCCGCGGCCCCGACGCCGAGCGCGAGCTGCGGGCCTGGCTGTACGCCCTCGCGCGCTGGGTCTGCTTGCGCCGTCTGGCCGAGGCCAGGCGCGACCGTCAGGGCACGCACGCCGCCCGGCGCACGGGCCCCCCTCGCGCCGCGAAGACCACCGCCCGCGCCGCGAAGGCCACCCTCCGCGGGGCGAGACCCGTCCCCCGCGCCCCGGAGCCCGTCCCGCATGGCCCGGAGCCCGTCCCGCATGGCCCGGAGCCCGTCCCGCACGGCCCGAAGTCCGTTCCGCACGGCTCGAAGCCGGTCCCGCGCACCGCGAAGCCCGTCCCGAAGTCCGTCCCCCACGCCCCGGACGAGACCGAGCAGCAGCGGCGCCACAGCGAACTGGCCCGGCTGGCCTGGCCGGAAGCCGCCGGCACCACCCCCGAGCAGCGCGAGGCCCTGGAGCTGGCCGTGCGCCACCAGCTCACGCCCGCCGAGATCGCCGCAGTCCTCGGCATGGACCTCGCCAAGGCCCGCGGCCTGCTCGCCTCCGCTGCCTGCGAGGTGGAGCGCACCCGCGCCGCGCTCGCCGTCGTGGAGACCGGCAGCTGCCCCATCGTCGCCCGCCTCACCGCCGACAACCAGGTGCTGCTCGGCACGGCCCTGCGCCGCGAACTCGTGCGGCACGTCGACGACTGCCCGCGCTGCCGCCGCACCGCCGAGCGCGCCGGGGCGGGCGCCTGGCCCGGCACGGCCGTCAGCCCGGCCACCCTCCCCGTCGTCGAGGCCCCGCGGGACGCCCTGCCCAAGGCGATGACGCACCTCCCACGCGCGCGGGCCGCCCAGCCCCGCTACGACCGGCGCGGTTTCCCGATCGACCCCAAGGACCACGCCGCGCGCCGCGACCGCCTCCGCGCGCGTGCCGTCACGACGACCGTCGTCGCCACCGTGGTGGCCGCCCCGGTGCTCGCCCTCTGGGCCGCCTACCGGGGGGCGCCGCTCACCGGAGAGGGCCACGACGGCGGCGCGGTGACCGCGAGCGACGGCGAGGGGCCGGGCGGCCTGGGCGGCGACCGGGTCCAGGATTACGAGAACGCCGGCAACGCCCGCAAGAAGGACGGCCCCCGCTTCGGCACGGGCGGCCGTTCGTCCGACGTCTCCGTGGAGGTCGTCAGCCCCGGCTCCTCGTCCGGTGCGGCCACCGGCCCCGGGCGTCTGACCGTCGCCGCGCAGCCGAGCGGCGACACGACCCTCATCACGCTCACGGCGTCCGGCGGCACACCGGTCCGCTGGTCGGCGAGCGAGCAGGCGCCCTGGCTCTACCTCAGCCGCTCGTCGGGCACGCTCGCGCCGGGGGAGTCCGTCACCATCCAGGTCTACGTCGACCGCGCCCGCGAGCCGTCCGGCCCCTGGAGCGCGCGCGTCGCCATCGCCCCCTCGGGCGCGGTCATCTCGATCGACGGCTACGGCGACGGCCGCCCGCCGACGCCACCTGGCCCGGGGCCGGGACCTGGGCCCACCGATCCCCGGCCCTCCGACCCCGGCCCCTCGGACCCCGGGCCCTCGGATCCCGGCCCCTCGGATCCCGGACCCACCGACCCCGATCCCACTCCGACGCCGACCGACCCGCCGCCCACGCCGTCGGACCCGGGGCCGGGCGACTCGTCGCCGCCGCCGGGCGAGGGCGGAGGGACGCCCGGCCAGGGCTGAGCCTCTCCCGCGCCCCGGGCGGCGCCTACCGGGCGGGGTCCGCCGGGTGCGGCGCCAGGAGCGGGAGCCGGGAGGCGAGGCGCTCCTCGCACAGCTCCACCAGGCGGTCGTAGCCCTCCTTGCCCATCATCTCGATCAGCTCGGGGCGGTAGGAGACGTACACCGGGTCGCCCGCGCCGTGCGCCGAGGTCGCCGACGTGCACCACCAGTGGAGGTCGTGGCCGCCGGGGCCCCAGCCGCGCCGGTCGTACTCGCCGATCGACACCTGGAGGACGCGTGTGTCGTCGGGCCGGTCGATCCACTCGTACGTCCTGCGCACCGGCAGCTGCCAGCAGACGTCCGGCTTCGTCTCCAGGGGCTCGCGGCCCTCCCGCAGCGCCAGGATGTGCAGCGAGCAGCCCGCGCCGCCCGCGAAGCCGGGGCGGTTCTGGAAGATGCACGAGCCGTTGAACGGGCGGGTCTGGCGGTCACCGTCCTCGTCCGTGGAGACCCAGCCGCTCTCCCGGCCCACGTCGTGGTGCTGCCAGATGTCGGGCGTGAGCCGCTCCACGTACTCCGCCACGCGCTTCTCGTCGTCCTCGTCCGAGAAGTGCGCGCCCAGCGTGCAGCAGCCGTCGTCGGCGCGGCCCGCCTGGATGCCCTGGCAGCCGCTGCCGAAGATGCAGTTCCAGCGGGAGGTCAGCCAGGTCAGGTCGCAGCGGAAGACCTGCTCGTCGTCCGCGGGGTCGGGGAACTCCACCCAGGCGCGGGCGAAGTCCAGGCCCTTCTCGTCCGGTTCGCCCGGTCCGGTCCGCGCGGGCCTGCCGGACCTGCCGATCTCCTCGGCCTTCTCGGGCCGCCCGGCCTTCGCGGCCTGCCCGGGCAGCGCGGCCCGCTCCGGCCTGCCCGCCTCACCGGTCTTGCCACCCTTACCTGACTTGCCCGGTTTACCCGGCCTACCCGACTTACCTGGCTTGCCCGGCTTCTCCGCCTTGCCCTGACTTCCCACCTTCTCCAGCTCCCCCTGCTTCGTCGGCTCCTGGGACCCGGGCGGCTTGGGCGACGACTTCCCCGACTTCGATTTGTCGGCCTTCGTCTTTTTCGTCTTTGGCACAACTCCAGGGTATGCGTGCGGTGAGCCGCCCGGGGCCAGCCGGGAGGCCCATGCGGCGTAGCGTTCCGTACATGAGACTCGGTGTCCTCGACGTGGGGTCGAACACGGTGCATCTGCTCGTGGTCGACGCCCATCCCGGCGCGCGCCCCCTGCCCGCGCACTCGCACAAGGCCGACCTGCGCCTGGCCCAACTCCTCGACCCCGCGGGGGCGATCGGCCCCAATGGCGTCGACCGCCTGGTCGCCACCGTGCGGGCGGCCATGGAGGCCGCGGAGGACAAGGGCGTGGAGGAAGTGCTGCCCTTCGCCACCTCCGCGGTCCGCGAGGCGACCAACGCCGACGACGTCCTGGCCCGCGTCAGGCAGGAGACCGGCGTCGACCTCCAGGTGCTCTCCGGCGAGGAGGAGGCCAAGCTCACGTTCCTGGCCGCCCGGCGCTGGTTCGGCTGGTCCGCGGGCAAGCTGTTCCTCCTGGACATCGGCGGCGGCTCGCTGGAGATCGCGTACGGCATGGACGAGGAGCCGGACTGCGCGGTCAGCCTGCCGCTCGGCGCCGGCCGGCTCACCGCGGCCTGGCTGCCGGCGGACCCGCCGGACCCCTCCGACGTGAAGGCGCTGCGGCGGCACGTGCGCGCCCAGATCGCCCGCACGGTGGGGGAGTTCGCCCGCTTCGGCGCCCCCGACCACATCGTGGCCACGTCGAAGACGTTCAAGCAGCTCGCCCGCCTCGCGGGTGCCGCGCGCTCGGCCGAGGGTCTCCACGTGCAGCGCGAACTGAAGCGGAAGTCCCTGGAGGACTGGGTGCCGCAGCTCGCCGCGATGACCACGCGCGAGCGCGCGGAGCTGCCCGGCGTCTCCGAGGGGCGGGCCGGGCAGCTGCTCGCCGGGGCGCTCGTCGCGGAGGGCGCGATGGACCTCTTCGGGATCGAGTCCGTGGAGATCTGCCCGTGGGCGCTGCGTGAGGGCGTGATCCTGCGGCGGCTCGACCACCTGCCGCCGACCCCGTGAGCGGGCCCCGGGACCCGGCGGCATGAGGCCACCTCCCCGGTGTCCGGACACGGCCCGTACCCTGTCCTTCGTGGCAGAACCAGTGGTGCGCATCCCGGATGCGAAGGTCGCCCTGTCGACGGCCTCGGTCTATCCGGAGTCGACGGCGACGGCCTTCGAGATCGCCGCGCGCCTCGGCTACGACGGCGTCGAGGTCATGGTGTGGACCGACCCCGTCAGCCAGGACATCGAGGCCCTGCGCAGGCTGAGCGACTACCACCGGATCCCGATACTCGCCGTCCACGCCCCCTGCCTGCTGATCACACAGCGCGTCTGGTCCACCGACCCGTGGATCAAGCTCCAGCGCGCGAAGGCCGCCGCCGAGAAGCTCGGCGCGTCCACGGTCGTCGTGCACCCGCCCTTCCGTTGGCAGCGCAACTACGCGCGCGACTTCGTCGACGGAATCTGGCGCATGGCCGACGAGACCGACGTGCGCTTCGCCGTCGAGAACATGTACCCCTGGCGCTACCGCGACCGCGAGATGCTCGCCTACGCCCCCGACTGGGACGTCACCAAGGACGACTACCGCCACTTCACCGTCGACCTCTCGCACACCGCGACCGCCCGCACGGACGCCATGGACATGATCGGCCGCATGGGTGACCGCCTCGGCCACGTCCACCTCGCCGACGGCAAGGGCTCCGCCAAGGACGAACACCTCGTCCCCGGCCGCGGCACCCAGCCGTGCGCCGAGCTCCTGGAGCGCCTGGCGGCCACCGGCTTCGACGGCCACGTCGTCATCGAGGTCAACACGCGGCGCGCGATGTCCGGCGCCGAGCGCGAGGCCGACCTCGCCGAAGCGCTCGCCTTCACCCGGCTGCACCTGGCGTCGGCGGTGCGGGCGCCCCGCTCATGACCTCCGGCGGCGCGGGGCCCGCCGCCCCGCGCCGCCGGGGACGCCCCTCCCGTACGCGGTCCGAGACCGGACCCGCCACGCGCGACCGCATCCTCCAGGCGGCCCTTGAGGCATTCTCCGAACGGGGGTACGAGAAGACGTCCGTGCATGGCATCGCGAAGGCCGCCGAGGTGGGCCCGGCGCTCGTGCACCACTACTTCGGTACGAAGGAGCAGGTCTTCGAGGCGGCCGTCGCCTTCGCGCCCGCGCCGGCAGCGCCCGCGGCCGTCGAGGAGGGCCCGCCCGACGCGGTCGGCGAGCGCCTGACCCGCTTCGTCCTCGGCGTGTGGGAGAACCCCGCCACGCGCGCCCCGCTGCTCGCCGTCGTGCGGTCCGCGGTGAACAACGAGACGGCCGCCGCGGTCTTCCGCCGCCTCATCGCCGCCCAGCTCCTCGGCCGCATCGCGCGCGGCCTCGACCTGCCGGACGCCGAACTGCGGGCCGAGCCGGCGGCGGCGCAGCTGGTGGGCATCGCCATGCTGCGGTACGTGATCAAGGTCGAGCCGCTGGCGTCGGCGGACGTGGAGCAGCTCGTGGCCCGGGTGGCGCCGGTGGTGCAGGGGCATCTGACGGGGGCGTGAGCGGTCCGCCCTGCGCCCCGGGAGCGCGGCCGGGGCGCGAACCCGGGAGGAGCCCGGGAAGGGCCCAGGAAGAGCCCGGGAAGGGCCCGGGATGAGCCCGGGATGAGCCCGGGGTGAGCACGGGAACGTACAACCGAACCCCGCTCGCCCGCCGAGACTCCCGTCCCGCCATCCGGACACCCTGTCCAGATCCTGGAGCCGCAGCGTACGCTCGACAGCAGCCCCATCTCTACGAAGGAGCGAGCGACGATGCCCGAGCTCAGGTCCCGCACAGTCACCCACGGCCGCAACATGGCGGGCGCCCGCGCCCTGATGCGCGCCTCCGGTGTACCCGGGGCCGACATCGGGCGGAAGCCGATCATCGCCGTCGCCAACTCCTTCACGGAGTTCGTGCCCGGCCACACCCACCTCCAGCCGGTCGGCCGCATCGTCTCCGAGGCGATCCGCGAGGCCGGCGGCATCCCGCGCGAGTTCAACACGATCGCCGTGGACGACGGCATCGCGATGGGCCACGGCGGCATGCTGTACTCCCTGCCCTCGCGCGACCTGATCGCCGACTCCGTGGAGTACATGGTCGAGGCCCACTGCGCCGACGCCCTGATCTGCATCTCCAACTGCGACAAGATCACCCCCGGCATGCTGATGGCCGCCCTGCGCCTCAACATCCCGACGGTCTTCGTCTCCGGCGGCCCGATGGAGGCCGGCCAGGCCACCCTCGTCGACGGCACGGTCCGCAAGCTGGACCTGGTCAACGCGATCAGCGACGCCGTGGACGAGAGCATCTCCGACGAGGACATGCTCCGCATCGAGGAGAACGCCTGTCCGACCTGCGGCTCCTGTTCCGGCATGTTCACCGCCAACTCGATGAACTGCCTGACCGAAGCCATCGGCCTCTCCCTGCCGGGCAACGGCACGGTCCTCGCCACCCACACCGCCCGCAAGGAGCTGTACGAGAAGGCGGGCCGGACGGTCGTCGAGATCACCGAGCGGTACTACGGCGGTGACGACGCCTCCGTCCTGCCGCGCAGCATCGCCACCCACGCCGCCTTCGAGAACGCCATGGCCCTCGACATCGCCATGGGCGGCTCCACGAACACGATCCTGCACCTGCTCGCCGCCGCCCGCGAGGCCGAGGTCGGCTACGACCTGACCGACATCGACGCCGTCTCGCGCCGCGTCCCGTGCCTGGCCAAGGTCGCCCCGAACGCGGCGCCCACGACCACGTACTACATGGAGGACGTGCACCGCGCCGGCGGCATCCCCGCCATCCTCGGCGAGCTGTACCGCGGCGGCCTCCTCAACGAGGACGTGCACACCGTCCACGCGCCCTCCATCAAGGAGTGGCTCGACACCTGGGACGTCCGCTCCGGCTCCGCCTCCGAGGAGGCCGTCGAGCTGTGGCACGCGGCCCCCGGCTGCAAGCGCTCCGCCGAGGCCTTCTCGCAGTCCGAGCGCTGGGACACCCTCGACACGGACGCCGCCGACGGCTGCATCCGCGACGTCGCCCACGCCTACTCCAAGGACGGCGGCCTCGGCGTCCTCAAGGGCAACATCGCCGTGGACGGCTGCGTCGTGAAGACGGCGGGCGTCGACGAGTCCATCTGGACCTTCGAGGGCCCCGCGGTCGTCTGCGACTCGCAGGAAGAGGCCGTCGAGAAGATCCTCAACAAGGCCGTCAAGGAAGGCGACGTGGTCGTCATCCGCTACGAGGGCCCCAAGGGCGGTCCGGGCATGCAGGAGATGCTCTACCCCACCTCCTTCCTGAAGGGCCGCGGCCTCGGCAAGAGCTGCGCCCTGGTCACCGACGGCCGCTTCTCCGGCGGCACGTCGGGCCTGTCGATCGGCCACGCCTCGCCCGAGGCGGCGTCCGGCGGCACGATCGCGCTGGTGGAGGACGGCGACCGCATCCGCATCGACATCCCGGGCCGCTCGATCGAACTCCTCGTGTCCGACGAGGAACTGGCCGCCCGCCGCGCGGCCCTGGGCGGCGTGTACGAGCCCAGGAGCCGCGAGCGGAAGGTCTCCGCGGCCCTGCGCGCGTACGCGGCGATGGCGACCAGCGCCGACAAGGGCGCCGTGCGGGACGTGTCGAAGCTCGGCTGAATCCCGGGGAGCCCCGGCACGTGCTCGAAACCTTTCGCCGCGCGGGCGCGTCCTTGGTGTGAGAACACGCCAAGGGCGGCCCGCGCCGCCGGTTACGGGGGAGCACAGTGAGCGAGAACGTCATCACACCGGAGACGACCGACCGCGGCACGGTCGAGGCCGCGGTCGAGGCCATGATCGAGGCGACGGCCGCCACGGCCGCCGCGACGTACGCCATCGCCGCGGACGTCAACGTCCGCTCGGGGCCCGGCACGTCGTACTCCAAGGTCGGCCGGCTGAGCGCCGGCACCCGCGTCACCATCCAGTGCCAGAAGCCGGGCGAGACGGTCACCGGCCCGACGGGCACCTCGAAGCTCTGGGACCGGATCGGCAGCGGCCGCTACGTCTCGGACACGTACGTCCGCACGGGCAGCGACGGCTACGTGGCGCCGCGCTGCTGAGCACCCGCGTCCGCCCGGCAGCGGGTCGCGCACCTGGCCGCCGGGGCCCGGCTTCTCAGCCGGACCTCGGCGGCTTCGTCACGTCGAAGGCGAACACGGTGTTCTCGGCGGCCGCCACGACGACCAGGCGGCCCGCGACGACCACGCGCGGCTCGGCGTTCGTCTCGCCCGCCACGCCGTCGGCCCGCGGCCCCGTCGCCAGCAGCGGCTCGCCCTCGCGCGGGGAGAGCACGGCGACCCGCCCGCTGGCCGAGCTGAAGTACAGCGCCTTGTCGTCCCCCTGGACCGGCCCCGACGCGCCCTCCACGGCCGTCTGCCGGGCCCACTTCTTCCTGCCGGTCGCCGGGTCGAACGCCGTGACGAGACCCGTCCGCCCACTGAGGAAGACGGTGCCGCCGGCCATGCCCGGCGTCCCCTCGTACACCTTCGGCAGCCGGGCGTACGTGATGTTCTGCGAGGCCCGGTCCACCCGCACGACCTGGTCGTAGCCGAGCAGGGCCGGGCCGGCCTGCCGCTGGTGGAGGAGTACGAGGCTGCCGTCGGCGGTGCCGACGGGCTGGACGGGACCGTCGAGAGGGATGGCCCGGCCCAGGCTTCCCGAGCTGAGGTCGGTGAGGTGCAGGACGGGGTGGCGCACCGCGCCGGCGGCCAGTTCGGCGTCCGACGCGCACATCGCGTACAGCCGCGTGCCCGCCGGAACGGGCGCGCACCGCTCGCCCACGGGGAACGGCCGGCGCCAGAGCACCTTCCCGGTGTGCGCCTGCCGGGCCTCGAACCGCGCGTTGGACGCGTCGACCGTCACCACGGTGGAGTCCAGCACCACGGCGTCCTGCGTACGTCCCGTGACGGCCGTCGACTGGGCGCCGGACGGCACGGACCACAGTTCGGTGCCCTTGTCCGCGTCGACGGCCACCACTTCGGTCCGCGGATCGCCCGGCGCGTCCTCGGCCGCGAAGCGGTAACCGAGCACCGTGTCGTCGGTGACGCCCACCAGGTGCATGCCCTGGACGGGGACGCCGGGGCTTTTCTCCGTCCAGACGCGCGAACCGTCGGAGGCCCTGATGCGGGTCGCGACGACGCCGCCGCCCCCGCAGAACAGGTCGCCGCCGCGCGCCTCGCAGCGCAGCTCGTCCGGGATGTCCGCCCGGCCGCCGGGCACGGTCTTGCGCCATGGCCGGAAGCCGTCGGGGAGGGGCGCGCCCTGGGCCGCGACGCCGTGCCCGGCCTTGCCTTCCCTGCCTGTCTTGCCGGAGCCGCCGCCCGGGTCACCGGAGACATCGGCGTTCATCAGCGCGACACCGCCGCCGATCGCGACGACGGCGACGGCGGCGGCGAGCACCTGGCGGAGGCGGCGGGGCCGCGACCGGGGGCGGTCATGGCCGTCACCGGCCTCGCGCCTGTGGCCAGGGGAGAGGTCTGTGGGGGAGGGGGCGGGGTCCGCGGGTGCCTCAGGGGCGGCGTCAGGTGGCGCGGAGGTGCTCGGCGGCGGGGTGTCCTGCCCGGCCAGATGGTGCTGCGTAGCCGTCTCACACGTGCGGCGCGCGCCGCTCCCGGCCACCGTGCCGCCGAGATCCGTGGGCAGGTCCCGAAGGCGTACGAGCAGCTCGTCCGCCGAGGGCCGGTCCTTCGGGTCCTTCGCCAGGCACGGTTCGACCACCGCCCGCAGCGCCGCCGGGACCGAGCCGAGCGACGGCGGCTCGTGCACGACTTGATACGCCGTCATGTAGGGGCTGTCCGCGTCGAAGGGACCCTGCCCCGTCGCCGCGTAGACCAGCAGCGTGCCCAGCGAGAACACGTCCGAGCGCGGCCCGACGCCGCGCGGCGCCTGCAACTGCTCCGGCGACATGAACGGCGGCGTGCCGATCACCCGCCCCGTCATCGTCAGTGTCTGCTGGTCCGCCGCGCGCGAGATGCCGAAGTCGATGACGCGCGGCCCCTCGGGGGAGAGGACCACGTTGGACGGCTTGAGGTCCCGGTGCACGACCCCCACGCGGTGGATGTCGCGCAGCGCCTCGGTGAGACCGATGGACAGGGTGCGCAGCTCGGCGCCGCCGATCGGGCCCAGCTTGGCGATGCGCTGGGCGAGGGTGTGGCCCTCGATGTACGTGGTCGCCATCCACGGGTGCGCGGCTTCCGGATCGGCGTCGATGACGGCCGCGGTGAAGGCGCCGCTCACCCGGCGGGCGGCGGCGATCTCCTGCCGGAAGCGGATGCGGAATTCGTCGTCGTCCGCGAACTGCCGGTGGATCAGTTTGATCGCCACGGGGCGCCCCGAAGCGGTGCGCGCCAGGAAGACCGTGCCCATGCCGCCCGAGCCGAGCCGCGCCTCGAGCGGATAGCCGCCGATCTCCTCCGGATCTCCTTCACGGAGTGACACTGTCCGGACCTCCCCGTGATCCCCGTTACGTCTTACGCCGCCCAAACTAGCCGCCAAGAGGGAGGGGAGGACAAGGAGGGGGACGAATAGGGCGTGCCGCCGGTCACCGCGGGGCGATAATCAACCGGTGAGCGACGAAACCACCACCCCCGGCCCGCAGCCCGAGCCCCTCCGCTTCTTCGGGACGACGTGGCTCGCCCACGACCGCGGCTACGGCGCCCGCCGCGCCGCTGTCGCCGTGGGCTCGCTCCTGGCCGCGGCCGCGGGCTGCTTCGTCCTGCGCTTCGCCTACGAGGGCCTGGCCATCGCGAACGTCGGCACGTTCGTCAACCTCCTCGTCGTCGTGATGTTCGCGATGTGCAGCGCGATCGCCTTCCGCCGCACGTGGGAAGGTTTCACCAAGCGCCACGACCCGGCGTCCCAGGCCTCCGTGCGGGGCCTGCTGACCATCGGCTTCGTCGGCGTCCTCCTCGCCCACTTCTTCCGCTCCCTGACGGAGGCCCCGGGCGAACAGCTCCACCGCGAGGAGTACGAGAGAGCCCGCGAGCAGTACGCGAAGCGGACGACACGGCGGACGGGGAACCCGTCACGGAAGAAGCGGAAGGCTTGAGGGCTTGAGGGTCACGGGCTGCTCTTAGGCGCCTCGGCCTGTTCACACCCCGCCCCGGCATGCAGCCGGTCCTCGAGGGAATCTCCGGCGCGCTCCCCATGCCCTACGCCGTCGACGGCATGAACGAGGTCCTCCGCCATCCCGACATCACCGGCGCCTTCGTACGCGACGCCGTCGTCGTCACGGGCTGCGCCCTGCTGGTCCCGTGCCTGGGCGCGGCCACCCTGCGCCGCCGCACGGCGTGAACACATGTCCGGTCCGCCCACCGGACAACCCCGCTGCCCCGGACACCCCAATGCGAGGATGGCCCCCGGACGACGCAACCCCGGAGGCCCCCGTTCATGAGCAGCAACACGAGCCAGAAAGTCGCAGTCCTCGGCACCGGAAAGATCGGTGAAGCCCTGCTCAGCGGCATGATCCGCGGCGGCTGGGCCCCCGCCGACCTCCTCGTCACCACCCGCCGCCAGGAACGCGCCGACGAACTCCGCACCCGCTACGGCGTCACCCCCGTCAGCAACGCCGACGCCGCCAAGCAGGCCGACACCCTGATCCTCGCCTGCAAGCCCCAGGACATGGCGAAGCTCCTCGACGAACTCGCCCCGCACGTCACCCCCGACCGCCTCGTCATCAGCGCCGCCGCGGGCATCACCACCGCCTTCATCGAAGAGCGCCTGGCCGACGACACCCCGGTCGTCCGCGTCATGCCGAACACCCCCGTCCTCGTCGACGAAGGCATGTCCGTCATCTCCGCCGGCAGCCACGCCACCGCGGAGGCGCTCGCCCACGCCGAAGCGATCTTCGGCGCGGTCGGCAAGACGCTGCGGGTTCCCGAGACGCAGCAGGACGCCTGCACGGCCCTGTCCGGCTCCGGGCCGGCCTACTTCTACTTCCTCGTCGAGGCCATGACCGACGCGGGCATCCTGCTCGGCCTGCCCCGCGACAAGGCGCACGACCTGATCGTCCAGGCGGCGGTCGGCGCGTCCGTGATGCTCCGCGACAGCGGCGAACACCCGGTGAAGCTCCGCGAGAACGTCACGTCTCCCGCGGGTACGACGATCAACGCGATCCGGGAGCTGGAGAACCACGGCGTCCGCGCGGCCCTCATCGCGGCCCTGGAAGCGGCCCGCGACCGCAGCCGCGAACTGGCCTCCGGCAACAACAGCTGACCTGGCCTCCGCTTATCGGGCTGCGGTGGGGTGCATGGGTGGCGCCCGAGCTTCGTCCGTGGGGCGGGGCCGCGGGGGCATGTCCGTGCTCGCCATCTCGGCGCGGGCGCCCGGCCGCTTCGCCACCCTGATGACCACCACTGTGCTCCGCGCGCACATACCCCCACGTCCCCTCGGGTGCGTACGCGGCTGCGGGCCGTCGTCGCCCGCGCCGCGTCTACCGCACGTCGTGCGCCGGCGGCAGCAGACCGATCGCCCGATAGGCACCGTCCACCGTCGGCTTCGCCATCGCCCTGGCCTGCTCGGCTCCCCGCCGCAGTACCTCCTCCACATACGCGGGATCCGCCATCAGCTCCTTGTGCCGCTCCTGTACGGGCCTGAGCAGCTCCACCACGGCGTCGGCGGTGTCGGATTTCAGTGCGCCGTACGACTCGTACACACCGCTCAGGGCCTCCGGGCTCCCACCCCGGCAAGCGGCGAGGACCTCCAGCAGATTCGACACCCCCGGCTTGGCATCCCGGTCGTACACGACCTCGCTGCCGCTGTCGGTGACCGCCCGCAGCACCTTCTTCCGTACGACGTCGGGCTCGTCCAGCAGATAGATGATCCCGGCCCCCGCCTCGTGCGACTTGCCCATCTTCGACGTCGGGTCCTGGAGATCCATGACCCGCGCCGCGACCTTGGGCGGAGTCGCGCGCGGCACGACGAACGTCTGTCCGTACCTCTGGTTGAACCGCACCGCCAGATCCCGCGTGAGCTCGACGTGCTGCGTCTGGTCGTCACCGACCGGCACCTCGTCGGCGCCGTACGCCAGGATGTCCGCCGCCATCAGCGCGGGGTAGGTGAGCAGCGACAGCCGCACACTCCCCCCGCGCGCCCGCTCACGGACGGACTTCTCCTTGTACTGGATCATGCGCCGCATCTCGCCGTCCGTGGCGACGCACTCCAGCAGATACGAGAGCCGTGCGTGCTCGTCCACGTGACTCTGCACGAAGACGGTGGCCAGCCCGGGGTCGATCCCCGACGCGAGCATCAGCGTCGCCGCCTGCCTGCTGAGCCTGCGCACGCGGCCGGGATCGTGGTCCACGGTCAGCGCGTGCAGATCGACGACGCTGAACAGCGACTCCGCGCGGTGCTGGTCGACCTCGGCCCACTGCCGGACGGCTCCCAGGTAGTTCCCCAGGGTCAGGTGCCCCGTCGGCTTGACCCCACTGAAGATCCTCGTCATCTCTCCGCCTCCTGCTCAGGACCGCCGGCCCGACGACCGGGATCCGGGTCCTCCAGGGGGAGAAACGGGAACGGCCGCCTGGGCGGCGGCCGTTGGGTACACGCGTATGTACGGCCGCCTTCAGGCGGCCCACCACAGCTGGGTGTACGCATGCGTCGTCATGCGGGCCAGAGTACGCCCGGGAGGACGCCGCGGCAGGGAGTTGACACACCTGGGAGCCGTACGTAGTGTTCTCCGAGTTGCCCGACGTGAGCGTCGACCACTTGGTCGGTCCCCGGGCAGCCATTCCGCAAGAACCATCCAAGCGATCGACGTCGCGTTCCCGTACGGGATCCGCCTTCGGCTCGTTTTCATGCGTATTTGCGAAATGAGGAATCGGCGTTCGAAAGGACGCCCCCGATTAGCTCGGGAGCCAGGATTCCGCTAAAGTCTCACTCGTCGGAACGGCCCAACGGCCGCGAGGACACGGCATAAACATCCGGCTCCGCCGGGTGGCCACCGACTGGAAGTCAGGCCCGAAAGGATCTGATAGAGTCGGAACCGCCGGAAAGGGAAACGCGAAAGCCGAGAGGCCGGAGCGGAAACCGGAAAGGCGCCGAGGAAATCGGACACGAAAGAGTCTGATAGAGTCGGAAACGCAAGAACAAAAGAAACACCGAAGGGAAGCGCCCGGAGGAAAGCCCGCAAGGGTGAGTACAAAGGAAGCGTC